>CALVSS010000028.1 GCA_944359095.1 uncultured Bacilli bacterium
GTGGATCTCCTGGCATCAATACAACATCTGCAATATCTTCTAATTTACTTTCTATATGTGGCGTTGCCATAATATACCTTCTTTCTCCATATTTTATTATAACAAGAATAGTAAAAAATGAAAACAAAGAAGTAAGATTAATTCTTACTTCTAAATAACTATACTTTTATTTTACAATTTTTACTGTTCTTCATGATTAGAATCGGAATCTAGTTGAACTAATACTTCTCTTGGCTTTGAACCATTAGAAGGCCCAATAATTCCTCTTTCTTCTAATAAATCAATAAGTCTAGCTGCTCTATTATAACCTAGTTTAAATCTTCTTTGTAATAAAGAAGCACTAGCTTTTTGATTTTCAATAACAAATTGAACAATATCATTATATAATGGATCTTCATCATTAGCAGCATCTCCAAACTCTTGTCCAGAGACATTACTAACACTGTGATCTGTTGCATCTAGATTCATTAATGACTCATCATATTGAGCTTTTTGTTGCTCTACTGTAAAGTCAATAATTCTCTTGATTTCATCATCAGTAATAAACGATCCTTGAATACGTGTTGGAGAATTAACTCCAATTGGTAAAAATAACATATCTCCTTTACCTAATAATTTTTCAGCTCCAGTCTGATCCAAAATCGTTCTAGAATCAATACCAGATCCTACTGCAAAAGAAATACGAGATGGAATATTAGCTTTAATTAAACCAGTAATAACATCAGTAGAAGGTCTTTGTGTTGCAACAATCAAATGAATACCAGCAGCACGTGCTTTTTGAGTAATACGCAATATAGAATCTTCAACTTCTTTAGCAGCAACCATCATCAAATCAGCAAGCTCATCGATAATAACAACAATATAAGGAAGTCTAGCTTTTGTTACACCATCGGCTTTATGTTCTTCATTCCACTTATCAATATAAGCATTATACGTTTCAATATTTTTTGTTTGTGTTTCACTAAATGTCTCATAACGTCTTTCCATTTCCGCAACCATCTTACTTAACGCAACAGCTGCTTTCTTAGGATCACTAACTACTGGACACATAAGATGAGGAACTCCATTATAAACAGAAAGTTCAACGACTTTTGGATCTACCATAACAAGCTTAACCTCATCTGGTCTAGCTCTCATTAAAATAGAACAAATAATTCCATTAATACAAACAGATTTACCACTACCAGTAGTACCAGCAACAAGTAAATGTGGCATTTTATTAATTTCACAAACTCCAATATCTCCCATAATACTCTTTCCAAGAGGTACCATAAGTTTTTTATCTTTCGCATCCATCATCTTTTTACTACTAATAATTTCATAAAAACTAACTGGCGTTGCAACGTCATTAGCAAACTCAATACCAACAGTATTCTTACCAGGAATAGGAGCTTCAATTCTAACATCTTTTTTAGCTAAAGCTAACGCTATTTCACGATTAATACTTGTAATTTTATTAACCCTAGTTCCACTAGCAATCTCTAACTCATATTGAGCAACCGTAGGTCCAATATGAACTTCTACAACTTTACCAACAATTTTAAAATCTTTTAATACACGCTCTAAAATTTCAATATTTTTCTCAATAGAAGCTTCATCCGTTTCTTTTTGCTTTTTCTTTGGCTGATTTAATAAACTTAAAGGTGGCAATTGATAAGAATGATTAGTAACAGGAGTAGAAACTGAAGTATTTTCTTCTTTAACTGGAGTATCAACCTCTTTTACTGGTACTTTCTTTAAATCATCAATACTAGTAATTTTAATATGTTTATCTTTCTCAATATCTTTTCCTTCTTCCTCATCATCACCATTATTAATAATAACAGCCTTCTTACTATCTTTTTCTAATTTTTCTTCTTTAGCATGAAGTTTCTTTTCTTTACCACTAGCAAGTTTTTCCTTAACATAATCAATAATAGAAAAACCAGTAAATAAACAGAAACCTACACCCATCAATACCCAGGAAACAATTTGCATACCAGTATAGGAAAATAATTTATCAAATATCATAGAGAAAATACCCCCAAGGATACCTCCCCCAACTGCAAACCAATCTTCTAAAATACCAGTATTCATAATTCCATGAAAACCAGCAACTAATTGATCCACTGTTGCTCTAAAAATAAGCATCATATTGCCTTCATTTTGTAAAACAAAGTCTTGATGCATAACAATTAAAAAACCAATAACAAATAAATAAACTCCCATTAACTTAGTAGAAAAGAAATCAGGCCATTCTCTTTTTACTAATAAATAAGCACCAACAATAAAAAGAACAACTAATAAAACCATATAAATAGAACCAACTAAAAACAATGCAAAAGAAGCAATCATTCTACCTACAGGGCCATATTTACCAATACCTAAAATAGAAGCAAGTAATAATACTAATCCAATGACTTCTAGTTTATATTCAAATCCCTTCTTAGTTTGTTTCTTCCTTTTTCTTTTTGCCATATCAATAACTACTCCCATCTATCATCTACATCCATATTATACTACAAAACCATCTAAGAAATATAGTAGTTTGACAAAAAAAGACAGTAGAAATCGTCAAAAAAAAAGAGCTTACGCTCTAGATACATATTTACCATCACTAGTAGATACGATTATTTTTTCTCCTTCTTCAATAAATAAAGGAACACGAACAGTATATCCCGTTTCAACTTCAGCATCTTTTAATGCATTATTTGTAGTATTACCTTTAACTGCAGCTTCTGTACGAGTAACAGTTAATTCTACTTTATCAGGTAAATCAATACCTAATACTTCACCTTCATACATAGTAATATATACTTCAAGATTTTCAATTAAGAATTTAGCATTATCACCAATTAAATCTTTAGATAATTCTAATTGTTCATAAGTTTCCATATTCATGAAATAATAAATATCATTCATATTATATAAATATTGCATTAATTGTTTATCAATATGAGCAGTTGCAACCTTTACACCAGCATTAAAAGTCTTTTCAAAAATAGCTCCTGTTCTTAAATTCTTAAGTTTAGCTTTAACAATTGCAGCACCTTTACCTGGCTTTACATGTTGTGTATCCATAACAACATAAATAGCACCGTCAACTTCAATGGTAATACCATTCTTTAAATCATTTGTACTAATCATTATACTCACTCCCTATAAAATTAAAAATAAGTAGTTAACTTATTTTATTTCTTTTCCTTATGTGTTGTATGTTTTCTACATTTAGGACAATATTTACTAATTTCAAGACGTTCTGTAGTATGTTGTACATTTCTAGGTTTTCTATAATTTTCACTCTTACATTCACTACATACAAGAGTCTTCATTTGTCTTTTACCTTCCTTAGCCATTTCTATCCCTCCTTACACGCCTATAGGTATTATATCAGAAAAAAAGAAAAATGCAAAAGCTTTTTACCGTTTTTCTATGTCCTGGAAGTATAACTTCCATCAGTGCAACAAAATTATAGCAAGAAAAAAGGAAAAAAGCAAGCTTTTTCCTAAGAACCATACATTTCAAAAAATTTATTAGTAACAGCTTTTGTAATATGTAATGTTACTAAACTAGCATAATCAGTATTAGAATTAGGATGAGAAGAGTCTGGAGAAGTAACCATAATACTCATTACTGGATTATTTGCTGGAGCATATCCTACAAAAGAAGAAGTAATCGTTTCTGTATCAATAACTCCATCATTATCGGTATCAATAAAGCTTTGAGAAGTACCAGTTTTACCAGCAGCATCCCATTTATCATCGATATATCCTCGTCCATATCCCCCAACTGAATGCATAACAGCATAAAATCCTTCTTTGACACGTGCCATATATTCCGGTTTAGTATCAATTGTATTTAATACTTTCTTCTTAACAGTTAAAATCGTCTTACCTAAAGAAGAATCTTCCGTTGCTTCATGAACTTCTTTTAATAAATGAGGGGTAAGTCTGCTGCCTCCATTAGCAATAGTTGAAATATACTGAGAAAGTTGCAAAGGTGTATAAGACTCATACTGTCCCATAACAAAGTCCAGTAAATTACCAGAACTAACATCTTGCTTAGCCCCATATCCAATACTTTCAAAAGGAAGATCAATACCTGTTTCTACTCCTAAACCAAAAGAGTGATACATATTGCGATAAGTATCAAAAGCTTTTTGATTAAAATTAAGCTTCATACCTCTAGAATATTCTTGTCCATTAACACGAATAGCTGCTTTAAACTGGTAAACATTACTACTTTTAGCTAAAGCCGTTATATCATTAATTCTACCTAAAGTAGCAGAAGAACACTTTTCCGGAGCACCAGCAACTTTAATACATTCATCCACCATATACTCCCCGATTTTAACAGCACCTGTATTATAAGCAACAAGCATAGAAGCACCTTTCACAACAGAACCAGGTGTAATTGGAGAAGATAAAATACTAGTCGTATTATCAACCACTTTATCCCCTACTACTTTTTTAGAGGCCATTGCTAAAATTTCACCCGTATTAGGATCTTGAATAATAACACTAGAATGATCATAATACTCAGTATTAGGCTCACTCTTAGCTTTTAAAACTTGTTCAGTCAATATTTTTTCAACTTCCTGTTGTAAATTAATATCAATTGTCAAAACAATATCATTACCACGTTTACCATCTTCTATTAATTTTAATTCATGAGAATTTACAACTTCATATAAAGCCTTTTTACCACGTAAATACTCTTCATATTCTTTTTCAATATAACTAAGACCAACACGATCATTTAAAGCATAACCCAAAGCCAAATACTCTTCTTTATCTTCCGCAGGAATTCCTTGTGTTGTAGAAGAAACAGTACCTAAAATACTTTTAAATGTATCACCATAAGGATAGACTCTTTCCCAATCTAAAACGGCATTAAAGCCATCTAATTCACTATTATGTTCAGCAATATAAGCATACTCTTGATCACTAGCATTCTCTTTAATAATCTTTTCTTCATACGTATAACCATGATTCATTAAATAATATAAATAAGCAGCCCTTAAATCTTCCTCCGTAAAACTAGCAAGTTCACTATCCGTAATTCTCTCTATCTTTAACTCTTCTAAATCTGTAGTACTAAGTTTACCTATTTTAACTTTTTCTCTCTCTTTGTCTGTAATTTTTCGATTACACTTTTTAGGATATTTCGCTAAATAAAACTCTCTTTTGGCTCGATCAGTTAAACTAGAATAAGAAAGATCTAAATGAGGAGAAACTAAATAAGCAAGTTCAATCATACGACTAACAGAAATATCTTTATCTTTTTTATAAGTAATACTTTTAACAGCCTTATTATCAACAATAATATTATAATTACGGTCATAAATTCTACCACGAGGAGCACTAGAACCCTCTACCGTAGTATAAGATAACTCATCTAACTTTTTATGATACTCTTGATTATCAACTACCATAACTCTAAAAAGTTGAAATAATAAAATACTAAACAACAACAAAAGAACAACTAAAAAAATAATAAATCTTTTAGAAATAATCTTATTATAATTAATTTTCTTCTCAGGTCGATTTAAATTAAGTTTAGCCATTCTTCCACCCTCTTTTCTAACAATATCTATTCTACCACATTTTTATTCATTTATTTCATATATTTTAATGAGGTGAATTATGTATAAAGAATTAATAAAAAATTGGATACCCAATCTAACTCCAGAAATGATAACAAACTATAGTAAAAAAATCGGTATTCCTTTAACAAACTCTGAAGTAATGATATTATATCAATTTATTATGAAAAATTATGTCGAAGTTTTAGATGGAGATGAATCAAGTTTTAATGACCTAAAAAAGAAAATAAATCCATCTCTATATAATCAATTATTAATATTATATAAAACAAATAAGAACAAGTATTTATAATACCTGTTCTTTAATTTTATCTATTAAATTAGGATCAAACTTTTTGTTACGTATCATTTCTATTTCATATTTATAAGGTGGATAAGTTCTATCTACATAAGGAGTTTCTAATATTTTAGGTACATTTTCTAATCTTTTATTATAAATAATAGAAACTAAAGTATCAAACCCAATAGTACCAAAACCTATATTTTCATGACGATCTTTATGAGTTCCTAAAGGGTTTTTACTATCATTGACATGAACACATCCTATTTTTTCAATACCAATAATTTTATCGAATTGGTCTAAAAAAGAATCAAACTTACTCATATCATATCCACTATCATTTAAATGACAAGTATCTAAGCAAACTCCTAAATGCTCTTTATCATCTACCAAATCCATAATTCGTTTTAATTCTTCTAAAGTAGTACCTACTTCTGTCCCTTTACCAGCCATTGTTTCTAATAAAATAGTAACTGGATGCGTACCTAAAATCATATTAAGACCTTTCGCAATATTAGAAATAGCAGTATCAACACCCAATCCGACATGACTTCCTGGATGAAGAACTAAATATCGAATACCTAATAGTTCACATCTTTCCAACTCTTCTTGTAAAAAAGAAACAGAAAACTTATATTTATCTGGATCTTTATCGTTTGCTAAATTAATAATATAAGGAGCATGAACAACCACTTTAGAATAGTCAAATTTTTCTTGTTTCATTAATGTTAAAGCTTCCAAAGTAAGTCCATCTTGGATAGGATAACGACTCGTATTTTGAGGAGCTCCTGTATAAAACATAAATGTGTTAGCATGATAGCTTAATGCTTCTTTTAAACTACCAAGTAATTGTGTATCTTTTTTGAAACCAACATGACAACCTAATAATAACATATATCTAACCTCCAAAATCAGTATAACAAAAAACAAGAAAAAGAAAAAGACTTCTTTCGAAGTCTTAAATTAATTTTCTACACAAGTACGTTCTGCAAGAGTAACACCAGTAGGAACTTTAGCAGCAACATCAGTATATTTAACACCAGTAGATTTAACATCAGCACGAATTAATTCATCAGCTTCAGTACCACCTGTTCCAACTAAATCGCTACCACTGAATGTAACAGCATCAGTAATACCATGAGTATTATCAGATAAAGCTACATAGTATTGTGTTTTTCTTTCAGAAGCAACTTCTGTAATATGAACACGAACATAACCTTTCAAATCACGATTACCCCAAGAAGATTTACCACCTTGATCTAGTAGATTAACAGCATCAGGATCAGAAGTATCAATAAGAACATACCAATCACCTTGATCAACACCAGATGATACGATACGATTAGAACCAGATCCACAAATTAAACTATCTGATGCCCACATATTTCTAGCAGCATTAACATATTCTTTTGCTGTAGATAAGAAAGTATCCTTTCTAGAATTTTCAATATAACGAGTCATTGCAGGAATTGCAACCATCATTAAGATACCCATAATAACGATAACTGCCAATAATTCAATCAATGTAAAACCATTTTTATTTAACTTTTTCATATTTAACTCCTTTATCATTAATTTTCAACACATGCATAAGTTGAATCATTGTAAGTAGATTTATTAGCCCAGTCGAAAGAACTCATTGTTGGAGGTTTTACTTTATCATAAGTAATACCAGTAGATTTAACATCAGCACGAATTAATTCATCAGCTTCAGTACCACCACTAACTAAACCACTTGTTACAGTTGTACTATCTGTAATACCATGAGTACCATCAGATAAAGCAACATAGTACTTAGTCTTTCTTTCAGTCTCAGTACCACCACCAGCAAGTGCCTTAGTTTCTTCAGTAATATGAACTCTAACGTAACCTTTTACATCACGATTACCCCAAGAAGACTTACCACCTTGATCTAGTAAATTAACTGTATTACCAGAATTTGATGTATCAATTAAAATATACCAATCTCCTTGATCAACACCAGAAGAAACGATACGACCAGATGCATTTTTACAAATTAAACTATCTGATGCCCACATATTTCTAGCAGCATTAACATATTCTTTTGCTGTAGATAAGAATGTATCCTTTCTTGAATTTTCAATATAACGAGTCATCGCAGGAATTGCTACCATCATCAAAATACCCATAATAACGATAACAGCTAATAACTCAATTAAAGTGAAACCATTTTTATTTAACTTTTTCATCATCTTTCCCTCTCTTTCTATCTTATAAATCAATCATAAACAAAAGATAAAAAAAATACAATATTTTTTTTATACTTTTTTAAAATTGACAAATAAGTTTACACTTAACCCAAATCTGCACTACTATAAGTTTTAATAATAGTAGTACAACCTGCACTACTTCTCTTAGAAGATGCCGTTGCTAAAGCACTAGCAGAATTTTTAATTAAATTAGTAGATTTATCACTATATAACTCTTCATAGCTTTTAAAAGCAACACCACGATGTGTTCCACCAGATATCTTTTCATCTAATGTAACATAATATTTATACTTATTTTTTCCAACAGTACCAACATTAACAATCATAACATAAGAATTATCTTTATCATAAGATCCATTATTAGGAGCATTTTCAAATTCTGAATTATCCAAATAACTAAGATTCATCACAACACAATTTCCAGGAGTTGGACTCTTAGTAGGATCACCACGAAATTCATATTCTGCCAAAGACAATAATTTTTTAGCATCCTCAACATACGCATTCGC
The DNA here is from genome assembly GCA_944359095.1 of uncultured Bacilli bacterium. Classification (GTDB taxonomy): domain Bacteria; phylum Bacillota_I; class Bacilli_A; order RF39; family UBA660; genus Faecimonas. The sequence continues at coordinate 8,605 of CALVSS010000028.1, forward strand.
TTTACTATTATTTAAAATTCCCATAATATTAGGTACGGCAATAGCCATAATAGCTGCCAAAATAACCATAGCAGCAAGTAATTCAATCAAAGTAAACCCTTTCTTATTTAACTTCTTCATATCCATCACCCTACCTTCATTATACCATAAATTATAAAAACACAAACTTATTTTAAAACTTTTTTCATATTCTTAACCTCCATCATTGTCGTACTAGTTTCTAACTCTTGATTAAATAAATAATCATAACGAAATAAAGAAAACCCATAATATTGCTTTAAATTTCTACTAAGAACAATCTCTCTCATAATAATATCATCCGATTGCATCCATTCTTCTTTTCCACTTTTAGCAAAATTATCAACGGCACCTACTTTATAAAAAGCAAGTACTGGAAGTAAAGAAACTTTAGTAGATAACTTCTCCCATTCCCCCAAAGCAGAATAAAAATCCTTCGCCTCATTATAAAATCCATAATAAATCTGAGGCATTAAAAAATCAACATAACCTTCACTATCTCCCCATAATTTAACATCTGCATAATGCTTTTGATAATTATTTTCTATATTACCATCAGGAGATACCGCAAATAATACTTGATGACTATGACAGACATCATAAACTCTCTGAATTAAATCACTAACTTGTTGTAAACGAAAAGAAGATAAACTTGCATCAGGGTGTTCCTTTTGATATTCTAAAAATTCCTCTTTATCAATTTCTTCACTCGTTGTAGGATAAAAATAATCATCAAACATAACCCCATCAACATCATAGTTTTCAACTAATTCTAAAACACCAGAAACAATTAATTCTTTAACTTCTTCTTTCGCTGGATTATAAAAAATACCATCAGAAATATAAACACTATCACTTTCTAGATAAGAAAACGCAGGATTTTTAGAAGATATATCAGTAACATCTTCATCATTTCGAATACGATAAGGATTAATCCAAGCAAATAAAGAAATATGACATTTTTTACATATCTTTAAAAATAATTCTAAAACATCATAATCTATTTTTTCTCCCTCCCTTTCACTAACGACACTACTCCAAGGATATATATTAGAAGGATAAATAGCATCACTAAAAGATCTAACTTGTAAAAAGACCATAGTAAAACCAAGATTTTTAACATTAGAAATCATCATTTCTATTTCCTTTTTAGCACTTTTTTCATCTTTTCCCTTTAAATAATTAGATAATTCAATATAACTAATAAAAATACCCCGATTTTCTTGATACTTAGACACTTCTTTTGTTTCTTCTGAAAAAGAAGAAAATATAAAAAAATTAATACCTAAAAAAAGAATCAATAATAATATTACTTTTTTCATCTTATCACCAAAGAAAAAATAACATAAAAAAAGAAAGAAGATTGTCACTTTATTGCTTCTTTCCTAATTAAAAATAATCTATTTTTCTGATAAAAGCCATAAAAGACATCATCCAACTGATAATTTTCTTTTAATAAGGCTTTTTCTAACCAAACAGAATCTTTCCCAATTTGATATAAAACATCTTTTTGTATTTTACCATCAATAATAATAGGTAATGGATATACTCTATTTTTATCATCTCGTCTTTTAAAAACTGATAACTTACCACTAGTCTCTAATATAGCATAATCCACTTCTTCAATAGACTTAATTCCCCTACTACGAAGTTGTACCAATAAATCATCTAAATTATATCTTTGTTTTAACATCTCTTTAAAATTAACTCTTCCTCTTTCAATAATCATAGAAGGATCTCCATCTAAAATACTACGAACTTTACTACTCTTTAATGATATTCTAGATATCACTACCTGAATTACTACTAAAGCAGCAATTGGTACAATAGAAATAAAAACATTCTCTTTATAATTATCAATAGATATTGCCGCCAGTTCCGCAATAAAAATAGAAACAATCAAATCCATAATAGAAAGCTCCCCAACTTCTCTTTTACCCATAATTCTATAAATAACCATAATAAAAAAATAAAAGAATAAAGTCTTACCCAAAACAATAAAATAAACCATATCATCACCTAATAATAGTTTAAATCATTTCATAAAATTTATACAAAAACATAAAATATATCGAGGTGTCCTATGAAAATATTAAAAAAATATACATATCACTTTCTATATACCATAATTTCTATATTACTTTCTCTATTATTAATAACAACACTATATTATTTTAATATCTTACCAATTAACATTTATCAAACTTTAAAATTAATTTTATTTTTAGTAATCATTCTATTAAGTGGAATCTTACTAGGTAAAAAAGCAACTAGTAAAGGTTATTTAGAAGGAATAAAACTAGGCTTATTCTTTATTATTTTATTTACTGTAACTTCCTTATTAACAAGTGCTAATTTACATATAAAAGTTCTACTATATAATTGCATTATTTTAATTACAGCTATCCTTGGAGGAACGATTGGAATAAATAAAAAATAAATAGACAAAAAAAGTAATCTATATTACAATGATAGTGAGGTGAAGAACATGCCAAAAGTGGCAAAAATTTTAATTGGTATAGCAGTAGTTGCTATCATTGTTATCATCTTAGTAATGACATACATAAATACTGCGTTTATAAGTAAAGCAGAAGCAAAAAACTATCTAGCGAAAAAAATAAACGTAGAAGAACAAGATATTCATTTTGAAACTATAGAATTAGAAATGGATAAAAACCAATATGAAGTAGAATTTTATTATAATAATCATGAATATGAAGCAAAAATTGATGCTAAAAACGGAAATGTAATCTATACAGACTTTATTAGAACAACAAATAATACAACTTCAAATGCTACTACAAATAATAATGATAATAATAGTAGTAGTAATGAAACTACAACACAACAAGAAATATCAATAGAAGAAGCTAAAAAAATAGCTCTTGATTATGCTAAATTAAATGAAAGTGACTTAACTTTAATAAAAGCAAGAGAAGAACATGAAGATGGTACTTTAATTTATGAAATTGAGTGGCATGATAACACATATGAATATGATTTTGAAGTATCAAAGACTGGTACAGTATTACATTTCGATAAAGATTTACTTCATGACTAAAAAAGGCACGTAAATAAATACGTGTCTTTTTATATTTCTTCTTGAATCATTTTAATTTCTCTTTTAACTAAAAACTTCTTAAACCGATAATTTTTAGGAAGTACTTGAATTAAAATTTCTCTAGCTTTTAATTCTCTTTGAAAATATTCCCGAAATAATTTTCCTTTTTTCTTTAATAAAACAGGTCCCATAAAATATTCTTTTTTTGAATAATGTTCATGTCCTTTAGAAAAAACAATAATTTGATAAATAAACTTACCATCTTTTACTAATTCCTCATTAGAAATATAAAAATGATGTTTCGTTAAAAATCTTTTTACTTCTTCTTGATAATTATTAGGACTAAGAATAATAGTATTTACTTTTTTTAAAACCTCCATATGAGCTTTAAAAATACCAATCATATTTCTACCACCCATACCAGAAATAAGAATAGTATCTACTTCATCACTATAAGTATCAAGTCCATTTCCTAACCGGCATTCTATTTCATCTTCTAGATGATATTTTTTTATATTTTCTCTAGCTTGATGTAATGGTCCTTCTTTAATATCACTGGCAAATGCTTTAATATGATCTTTTCTTTGGACTAAGTAAATATCTAAAAAAGCATGATCACAGCCAACATCTAAACAAAAGGAATTAGCTTGCACTAAATCCCCTATTTTTTTTAATCTATCGTTAATCTTCATTAGTCAGTTAAAAAATCCTTTAATTTCCTTGAACGTGATGGATGTCTTAATTTACGTAAAGCCTTAGCCTCAATCTGACGAATTCTTTCACGTGTTACTCCAAAAATTTGTCCAACTTCTTCTAGAGTACGGCATTGTCCATCATCAAGTCCAAAACGTAAACGTAATACTTTCTCTTCACGATCAGTTAATGTTCCTAAAACACCTTGAAGTTCTTCTTTTAACATTTCAATAGTAGCATATTCTTCAGGTCCCATAGTTCTTTCATCTTTAATAAAGTCACCTAAATGAGAATCATCTTCTTCTCCAATTGGTGTTTCCAAAGAAACAGGATCTTGAGAAATCTTATATACTTCACGAACTTTATCAATAGAAATACCTAATTTTTTAGCAATCTCTTCATCCGTTGGTTCACGATTCAAGTCTTGTGTTAATTGACGTTGTACACGAGCAAGTTTATTAATTGTTTCAACCATATGTACTGGTACACGAATAGTTCTAGCTTGATCAGCAATAGCACGAGTTATAGCTTGACGAATCCACCAAGTAGCATAAGTAGAAAACTTATAACCTTTCGTTGGATCAAACTTATCAACAGCTTTCATTAAACCAATATTACCCTCTTGAATTAAATCTAAGAATAACATTCCACGTCCAACATATCTTTTCGCAATACTAACAACCAAACGTAAGTTAGATTCAGCAAGCATACGCTTAGCTTCTTCATCCCCCTCTTCAGCACGTTTAGCATATTCAAACTCTTCATCAGAAGTAAGCAAATTAATACGTCCAATTTCCTTTAAATACATACGTACAGGATCATTAATTTTAACATCTTTAGATAAAGTTAAATTTTCAACAGGAACTTCTTCTGTAATTTCTTCAGCACTAGCATCATCACTACCATCTTCAGAAACAATTTCAATATCAGCTTCTATTAAAGAATTATATAAATCATCCAAAGTATCACTATCAATATCTAATCCCTTTAATTCTTCAGCTAATTGTTCATAAGTAATATACCCCTGTTTTTTTTTTTTTTTTTTTAATTTTTTCTTTCTTTCATCAATTTTTTTAATTTCTTTAAACATTCTTTTT
>CALVSS010000029.1 GCA_944359095.1 uncultured Bacilli bacterium
CTTCTACATGTTCACCTTCGTATACATCAAATACGTCAATAGAATGTAAAAGTCTTCCACCAGCTTTTTTAATTGTTGCTTCGATTTCACCAGAAGAAAGATCTTTTGGAACAACAAAGGCAACATCTTTCGCAATAGTTGGATATTTAGAAGCCTCTTTAAATTTAAGTGGTTTTACTTTTTGCATTAAAGCTTGTAAAGAAATTTCACAAACATAAACTTCATCTTTACATACCTTAGGATGAACTTGTCCTAAAATACCAATTGGCTTACGATCAAGTAAAATTTGACAAGACTTACCAGGATGCATATCAGGAAGAGTTGCTTTAACAAAACTATAACGATTTTGGAATCCAAAATAGCAAAGAACTTCTTCAACCATTCCTTTCATTAAATAAAAGTCTACTGGCATACTACCTTTCCAAGGATTAATTACATAATTTCCTTTCATTAAGAAACATACTTTACTTTCTTCTTGATAGTGAACATCATATGTTTTAGCAATTTCATAAATGCAAATATCGTCTACTTTACGAGCTTTATTATATTGATAAACATTTAATAAAGATGGAATTAAAGTCGTACGAATGACACTTTTATCTATACTCATTGGATTAGGTAATACAATATGTTCTTTATGATCATAATTAAATTTATTACTTATATCAGGAGAAACTAAAGTATAAGTTTTAACCTCATTAAATCCTAAACTACGAAGTCTCTTAGAAAGAGCTTTACGATATTTTACATCCCCAACATATTTTCCACGACGAATACCAACCCTAGGCAAAGTAGAAACTAATTTTTGATAACCATAAAGTCTTCCAATCTCTTCTGCAATATCATTAACATTAGGATCTACATCAAGTCTTCTTTTAGGAATAGTAACTGTAAATACTCCATCCTTTAATGTATAAGGAAAATCAAGTCGATTAAGTTCATGCTCCATATCTTCTTCAGTAATACGAATACCTAACATCTTATCAACTTCTTCAGGTCTAAATGTTACCACCTTATCTGTCTTATCAACAACATCATAAGATACCATATCAGATAACACTTTAGCACCAGCATACTTTTCTAATAAATGACAAGCACGATTGATAGCCATCAAAGTATACTCATAATTTAATCCTTTACCATAACGAATACTAGCTTCACTACGAAGATTTAAATTACTTGCCGTATAACGAATACTAACAGCATCAAAAATAGCAGATTCAATTAAGATATTCTTCGTATTTTCTGTAACTTCTGTATTTTCTCCACCCATAACACCAGCGATACATACAGGCTTTGTACCATCTGTAATAACAATATCACTACTACGAAGAACACGATTTTTTCCATCAAGAGTAACTACTTCTTCGCCATCCTTAGCATCTCTTACTAAAATATGATCTCCTAGTGTATCCTTATCAAAGAAATGAAGAGGTTGTCCAAACTCTAACATAACATAATTAGAAATATCAACAACATTATTAATAGGTCTCATACCAGCAGCAATCAAACGTCTTTGAATAAATTCAGGAGACTCTCCAATTTTTACATCAGTAACCATTTTAGCTAAATAATAAGGACATTTTTTAGTTTCTACATCTAAAGTAAAATGATTTTTAATAGAATCTTTTTCTTCTTGATAACTACAGTCAGGTAATGTTACCTTTCTATTTAATATAGCAGCAATCTCATAAGCAAATCCAATATGGTAATAGCAATCATTATTACGATGTTTATGAATATCTAATTCATATAAAGTAGATTCCAATCCCATATAAGTAAGTGGGTCTTTACCAATAGGAGCATCTTCTCCTAACTCTTCAATACCACGTGCATAACTTTCTTCTGTCTTTTCTTCTAAACCAAGTTCAAATAAAGCACAAATCATACCGTTTGATTCCACACTGCGAATCTTACTAGCCTTAATTTGAAAATCTCCAGGTAAAACAGCACCAGGTAAGGCAACAATAACCTTAATACCCTCACGAACATTAGAAGCACCACAAACAATTTGTTGTAAATGTTCCCCACCTACATCAACTTGACAAACATGTAAATGATCACTATTTGGATGATCGATACAAGAGATAACTTTACCAATAACCAAATAATCTATATGATTAGTAATTACTTTTTCTACATTAATACCAGCTTCTGTAATTTTAACAGCTAACTCATTTAAATCTTGATCACTAATATCAATATAATCTTTTACCCATTCCAAACTAATCATTGTTTTCAATCTCCCCTCTATCAAAATTCTTAACTTCTCTTAAATCTGTATTATAGAAAACTCTTAAATCATTAATATCATATTTAAGCATAGCCATTCTTTCAGCACCAAAACCAAAAGCAAAACCACTCCATACTTCAGGATCATATCCACTCATACGAAGAACATTAGGATGAACAACACCAGCACCAGCAATGGTAATCCATCCAGTATTTTTACAAATATTACATCCTTTACCTTTACAATTAAAGCAACTAATATCAACTTCTACAGAAGGTTCTGTAAACTGATAATAACTTGGTCTAAAACGAGTTTCTACGTCATCACCAAATAACTTTTTAACAATAACATCAATTGTTCCTTTTAAATCAGATAAAGAAATATCTTTATCAACAAGTAATCCCTCAATCTGCATAAATTGATGAGAATGGGTAGCATCATCATCATCCCTACGATAAGTCTTACCAGGACAAATAACACGAATTGGTACTTCTCCTTTTCCTTTTAACATTGTACGAACTTGTACTGGAGAAGTTTGACTACGAAGTAAAATCTCTTCTCCTTCAATATAGAATGTATCTTGAGCATCTCTTGCAGGATGACCTTTAGGGATATTTAACATTTCAAAATTATATTTATCTTCTTCTACTTCCGGTCCATCTACAACATCATAGCCCATAGACATACAAACTTCTTCTACTTCTTCAATTAATTTTTCCAAAATATTTGGAGCACCAATATTAACTTTAGTACTTGGTAAACTAATATCAATAGCTTCACTAGCAAGCTTTTGATTTAATTCCTCTTCTTCTAAATGATTTTTTATTTCATCATAAGTAGTTTGAAATAAAGTACGAACTTCATTAACTTGTTGTCCAAAACTTCTTTTCTCTTCATTTGGGACATTTTTAATCTCACTATTTAACTCAGTAATAAGTCCTTTCTTTCCTAAATATTTAACTCTTAAATCATTCAACAACTTTAAATCAGTAACCTGTTTTAAATCTTCTTGCATCATTTCTTTTACTTCAGAAATACTCATTATTCTCCACCCTTCCTAAAAAAAAATAACTATAACTTAAGGGTGTATAAAAACACGGTACCACCTTAATTTATAGTTATTAACTATCTCATTATCTTAACGCGATTAACGCCTATATTTTAGATATAGGGACTCCTAAGACGAATTCATAAACTATTCTTATTCATTTTCACCAACCATGAACTCTCTAAAAAGAACTCATTTATTACTACTTCTTAATCAACATCGATACGCCTATTATAACACAATAAAATTAAAAAACAAATACTTTCAAAAGAAAAGAATTAAATTGTCATTAATTCTTCTTCTTTTTCTTTTAACATATCTTCAATTTTCTTATTATATTGTTGTACTAAATCTTGAATTTGCTTTTCCATACCTTTTTCCATATCTTCAGGAAAATCTTCTGCTTCTACCATTTCTAAAGCTTCATGACGATTATTACGAACAGACACTTTAGCATCTTCTGCAATTGCTTTTACTTGTTTCGTTAACTCACGGCGACGATCTTCAGTTAATGGTGGAATTACAATTCGAATCGTTTCTCCATCATTATTAGGTGTATACCCTAAATTAGCTGCTAAAATAGCTTTTTCTATTCCTTTTAAACAACTTTTATCGAATGGTTTAATTAAAAGTTGTGTAGCTTCAGGAACCGATATAGTTGCTAACTGTTTAAGAGGTGTCATACTTCCATAATATTCTACATTGATACCATCCAAACTAGAAGGATTAGCTCTTCCTGCTCTAACAGAAGTAAAACGCTTTTCTAGATTTTTAAGGGTACTTTCCATACTTTCTTTCGTTAATTTGATAATATCATTATCCATCAATTCATCTCTCCTTGCTATTATTATAATATAAAGTAATTAGAAAAGAAAGAAAAAAGTAGAAATTAATCTACTATTTAATCAATCTTACTACTTGAAAATACATAATTACCAGTCTCTTTATCTAAGGTAAATACATAAGAAATAGTTGCAGCATTATCTAAGTAATTATCAACACTAATAGTCTGAGAAGTGATATTATCAATCGTAAAAGTAAGGGTATCTAATAATCCAACTTGATTAGGATGACTATAAATTTGATAAACATAATTAGTATAATCAATAATATCTGAAGTATAATAAATAGCCTTTTCTTTTACATAAATAGAATCACCTAGACGATAAGCTTCTGTAACTTTTCTCTCATTAATTGTTGGCATAGGACCAGTAGTACCACCAATTCCTCCAAAATATACTTGATAAGTACCAGTAGTACCATCATAAGAAAGAATACCCATACCACTACCTTCTCCAAAATTTACATTAGGTAAACTTGCTGCACTAGTACTATTAGTTATAGAAGTAGGTTCGAAAGAGATATCAGATGGAAAATATCGCTTTAATTTATTAATAATTGTCTGATAAGATAATTGATAAACTTTATGATTAATACCAGAAATAGTTTGTTCTCCAACGTAAGTAAAATCATTATTTGTAAAATCTTTCGCAACAACTCTCAATAGTTCATTAGGAGAAAAACTAGAATATCCATTTTCCCTATTTTGCGTATAAGTAAAATCTGATACAGCATCTAAAATTCTAGAAAAAGAGGAATCTGTAAGAGATAGTTCTTCTTTTTGTTCTTGTTCTTCTTCTACATTTTCTTTTTCACTCTTATCTTCCACATTGCTTTTTAAAATAAATTTATCTAAAATGATATAACTACTTGTTCCTAATAAAGCTAATACTAAAATAATGATTAAAATAATTACCCCAACATTGTTCTTCTTTTTTTCATTTTCATTCATAAATTTACTCTCCTTTATAATAGGATAACATAAAAGCCAAAAATATACTTTGTTATACAAAAAAAGATGCCCGTTAGACACCTTTATACATATTCTGATATTAAACTTAAATAATCATTTTCTAATTCTTCTATACTATTTTGATCAATAGAAGAATCTTCATGAACAAAATAATCTACTTGGCCTATAACACTTCCATTAGAAATGACATATACAATAGGTAAAGAATCTTTATTACTTAAATTTAATAAATCTTTAACTTGCTTATATTTATCACTTTTCTTATGTTTAATATTTTCAGGATTTAAATAATAAACCTTACTTATTTTTTCTTTTTTTACAACTTTATTTAAAACTTTAGCTCCAAACGTAGACCATTCTGAATCAGAATCCCCTAAAAACAAAATTCCAGATTTATTATTATTAAATAAATCTAAGATGTCATCAAGAGTAGCATATTGGAATGGGTTTTCTTCACTAACAGAATATTCATTAGCAAACTTCTCAGCATCTGTTAATTCTTCAACTTTCTTAACAGAGCATCCGCTCATTGTAAATATAAAACCAATAGCTACTATGATAAATACTACTTTTTTCATGACGACTCCTATACTTAAATTATGCTCCTTTAATTTGACTCATAACTTCATCGGCAAAATTTTCTTGTCTCTTCTCAATACCTTCACCAACAGCAAAACGAACCATAGAAACAATTGTTCCACCATTAGATTTAACATAATTTAATACATTAGTATTAGAATCTTTAATAAATGCTTGCTCTTCTAAGCAGTTTTCTTTATAGAATTTATTAAGTCTACCAGTAACCATTTTTTCAGCAATATCTGCAGGTTTACCTTCACCCATAACTTGTTCTTTAATAACGTGAGATTCTCTTTCAACTAATTCTTGAGGCATTAAATCACGTCTTAATGCAGTTGGATTCATAGCAGCAACATGCATAGCAACATCTCTTGCTACTTCTTCATTAGCACCATCTAAAACAACAACAGCAGTAATTTTTCCTCCCATATGAGAATAAATACCAAATACTTGACTATCTGTCTTAGTAATTCTTTCAAATCTACGGAAACTAATTTTTTCACCAATTTTAGCTACAAAATTAACAACAGCTTCATCAATAGTTTCACTACCATTTTCAATAGTTAACTTATTAGCTTCTTCTATAGTACTAACTTCATTGTGTAATAATGTTTTTAAAATATTAGATACTAACTCTTTAAAAGCATCATTTTGAGCAACGAAATCAGTTTCACAATTTACTTCAAGTAAAACAGCAACATTACCTTCAACTTGTGCTTCAGTTAATCCTTCAGCAGCAATTCTACTTTGTTTTTTAGCAGCTTTACTAATTCCCTTTTCTCTTAACCAGTCAATAGCTTTTTCCATATCTCCACTAGTAGCTTCTAATGCTTTTTTACAATCAAGCATTCCAGCTCCAGTTCTTTCTCTTAATTCTTTAACATCACTTGCTTTAATCATCATAATCCTCCTAATTTTTTACAATAAAAGGGTGAATACCATCCACCCTCCTCTAATCATAGTTTATCACAATTACTTAGATAATACTTCAACTAATTCAGCTTTTTTCATTGTAGAATATCCTTTAACTCCAGCTTCTTTTGCCTTATTCTTTAAATCAGCTAAAGTCATAGAAGAATAATCAACAGCATTAACTTTTTCAGTTTTTTCAGCTTTTTCAGCTTTTACTTCAGTCTTTTCAACTTTTGCTTTCTTTTCTTCTTTAACTTCTTTTTCTTCTTTTTTAGCTACTTTCTTTTCACCTTTGTTCTTGTCATCATCACTTACATAGTCGATAACTTCATTTCCATTAACTTCAGCAATAGCATTAGTTAAAACCCCAAGTAATAACTTAACAGCACGAACAGCATCATCATTACCAGGAATAACATAATCAACTAAATCTGGATCACAGTTTGTATCTACAACACCAAATACTGGAATTCCTAAAATATGAGCTTCTTTAATTGCATTTTCTTCTTTACGAGGATCTACAATTACTAATGCTTGAGGTAATTTCTTCATTTCACGAATACCTCTTAAATTTTTATCTAATTTAGCATATTCTTTCTTAATTTGAATAACTTCTTTTTTAGGTAATAAATCAAATGTACCATCAGATTCCATTTTATCAATGTCATCCATTCTCTTAATTCTTGAACGAATAGTTTTGAAGTTAGTTAAAGTTCCTCCTAACCATCTTTCATTAACAAAATACATGTTAGTTCTAGCAGCACATTCTTCAGCAGCTTCTTGAGCCTGTTTCTTAGTTCCTACAAATAAAACTTTTCCACCAGCTGTAGCAATTTCCTTCATTGCTTCATAAGCTTCCTCTAATTTTTTTACTGTTTTTTGTAAATCGATAATATAAATATCATCTCTTGTAGTATAGATGTATTCCTTCATCTTAGGATTCCATCTTCTCTTTTGATGTCCAAAATGAACACCAGCTTCTAATAAATAATTCATTGATACTATAGCCATAAATATAATTCTCCTTTTCGTTTTTACTTCTATTAGTTTCTAATATTCATCACCCTAAGGCACTAGACAAATAAATTCACTAATATGTCTATTTAGTTAAAGCTGCAACTAATTCAGCTTTTTTCATTGTAGAATATCCTTCTACATTAGCTTTTTTACAAGCTTCTTTTAATTCGGCAACAGTCATTTTTGAATAATCAACTGTTTCTTTCTTAGTTTCTTTCTTTTCTACTTTTTTTACTTCTTTTGCTTCACTCTTAGTACCAGTAGTTACAGTTACTTCATTAGCAACAACCTCTGCTTGACGAGTAACCTTTCCTGCCTTACCATCACGAGCAATTTTAACAAATTCGCTAAACATCTTTGGATCATTAATAGCGATTTCAGATAACATCTTACGATTAACTTCTACACCTGCTTTAGTTAAACCTTCAATAAATCTTGAATAACTAATATCATTTTGACGACATGCAGCATTAATTCTTGTAATCCATAATTTTCTGAATTCTCTCTTCTTTTGCTTTCTGTCTCTAAATGCATATTGACCAGAATGCATTAATTGTTCTTTTGCAGACTTATAAAGTCTATGTTTACTACCAAAGTAACCTCTAGCTTGTTTTAATATTTTTTTATGACGAGCTTTTGTAACTGCTCCATTTTTAACTCTTGCCATCTTTCTTCCTCCTTCAACTTACATATCTTGATTAGATAACATTTCTCAATCTATTACGATCTGCTTTACTTAAATTAGATCCTTTTCTATTCTTTCTATTAACATTTGTAGACTTTGCTCCAGTATTATGACGACTTCCTGGACGTCCAATTTTATAATCATTCTTACGTGCTTTTACAACTTTTGCAGTACCTTTGTGTGTTTTAATTTTTGGCATAACTCTTCCTCCTACTATTTATTTTTCTTTGGAACCAATAACATAGTCATGGTTTTTCCTTCTAATTTTGGACTTTGCTCTATATCCGCAATTTCTGTAACTCGAGATGCAAATTGTTCTAAAACTTCCCTACCTAACTCAGTATGAGCCATTTGACGTCCTTTAAAACGAACAGAAAGTTTTATACGATCACCTTTTTCCAAATACTTAGATGCATTTCTAAGCTTTGTCTCAAAATCCCCCACATCAATCACTGGTGATAAACGATATTCTTTAAGCTCAGACATATTAGCTTTTTGCTTTTTTAATGCTTCCTTTTCCTTCTTACGTTTTTCATAACGGTATTTGTTATAATCCATTATTTTACAAACAGGTGGATTAGCATTAGGACTCATTAAAACTAAATCTAGATTAGCATAACCAGCCAAAGTAAGTGCATCTTGAATAGATTTTACTCCAACTTGTTCCCCATTAGGACCAATAACTAATACTTGACGAGCTTTAATTTGATCGTTTATAGGTTGATTTCCCTTATTACTTGCTATAATTAACACCTCCATATATTACAAGAAAAAGAAAAGTGGATATAAAATTATATCCACTTTAAAACCATAACGTAACAAAATACTTTGTTCTAGGCTTTGAACCCATCGCTAGTTGCAATCAGGTGGATATAAATCTCTTTCCTTTTTTCTCGACTAGTAAAATTATATGCAAAAAAGCTTATTTTGTCAACACTTTTTTGTATTTTCTACCATAATAAACTCTATATTTCATACATTGTAATAAAATTATTCCTTGTTCTATAACAAGATTTAACATATTATCTACTTCTACCTTTCTGATAAATAGCCCCAATCAAATGTCTACCATATTTACTTTCATCAGTAGTTGCTTGACTAGAAGAATAATATTGAGGATTAGAAATAGTATCATGAAAATCATAAGAAATATTATTCTTATCCAATCCAATAGATTGAAACTCCAAAGCTAGCGCTTTTCTTAAATCAATATAATAAGAATCATCTTTTTTGCGATAAGTAATGGCTTGATTCCACAATTGTTTATCTTTTGCCCAATCTGGCATATTTTTCTCGTAATGCCACTTTTTACCAGCACAAGCTCCTACTCTAACATAAATATCTCCAGGATTACTTCCCTCACGATATAAAGTTTCGATTGCAGCAATTGGAATTTTTTTATCGATCATCTTACCACCGCTATGAGTAACAGTAGTAATTCCCTGTTTCCTGTCCTCCGCAATCACAACAGGACAATCAGCAACAGGTTGACCAATAAGAACCCCGTCTAAATTTTTTCTAATCATTAATATATCTTCAGGAATATTAGGCCAACCACTAGGATTAGCTAAAACAAAATCCTTAGTAATTTCAAACACAGAACCGTTTAAATAAGCTTGATCAGCCATAAACATCTTATGCCAATCAAAATTATAATCAAACCCAATATCTTTACGATGCTCTGTAAAAATAATTTCTTGGTCACTTCTAGTAAATGAATAATTTTTTAATTCATTAATATCTGAAAAATGATGAATTTTCATTAATAAACTTTTATCCCTATCTGTCAAATTACAAAAATGTACTGAACTAATATTCATAGTACCATATATGTTTTTAGTATCAATATAAGTTAATTGAACTGCATTTTTCATAAAACACTTTCCCCTCTAATGCCAGCATAGTATATCATAAAAAGAAAAAAGCGTCAACAAAAAAGCTAAATAAAGCTCATACTATTTTCTTTCCTAGCATAAGACCTTTTCCTAGCTTCCTCTATAAAAGTATCAATAATTTTTTTAGAATTTATATCAAATTCATAACTAATTTCTGGATGCCATTGAACTCCTAAATTAAAAGTATCACCTGGATATTCAATAGCTTCTAATTGATGGTCTAAACTCATCGCAACACTACGATAAATATGATTATTGGTACCATGATAATTATGAAAACTATTAACCATAATTTTATCTTTACCTAAAATTTGATATAACTTACTATTCTTATCAATAATTACTTCATGACTCAATGAAGTATCATCATCAAGCTGATTATGAGAAATCAAATCTCCATTTTCTTCTAGTCTTACTTCTTCTTGATAACAACTCATCATTTGCATTCCAAGACAAACCCCTAAAATAGGTATCTTTTTAAAAATAGCTAACTCTAACAAATATTCATCATAGGGAGTAAATTTCTTTCCACCTGGAAAAAAGATACCATCACATTGATTTAAATTATCTTCAATTAATTTCTTCTCATCTTCCGTAAGACTAGGAAAATCACTACGCCAAACTTCTATATAATCAATATCTTGTACTGGGACAATAGGAAAAACTTCTCCCCCAGCCTTTTGAATAACCCTACGAACTTTCTCTCCTAAAAACAAAATTGGTCTACCGTCACTTAACCTTGTATATCCAAGAGGTATTCCAATAATTGGCATCATAACATCACATCCAGTACCATTTTAACACATTATATAGATTATTTTAAATTATTTTTAAATTGAAAACTACCACTATGACACATTTTTAAGTACCCTCGATAACTTGCTAAAACAGAAACTTCATTAGAAGGATGACATTTTCTCAAATATTTCAATTTTCTTCTAATTCTTTTTTTACTTTTAGAAGGAAGTAAAACATACAATTTTTTATCTCGCAACAAAAAGCGATATCCTAAAAAAATAAACCCATGATGAATTTCAATAATCTGCGTTTTAGTATTAAACGTTAATTTTAACTCTTCTAATTTCTTTTCTATTTCTTTATAACAATACTTTAAATAATTTTTATCTTCATGCATTAAAATAAAATCATCCATATATCTAACATAACATTTAATATGAAGCTTTTCTTTAATATAATGATCCAAATCATTCATATAATAAATAGCTAAAACTTGACTAGTCATATTTCCAATTGGAAGACCTTTTCCTTTCATATAAAATGGGATTTTTTTTAACTCCTCCACTCTAGAAGAATCGGCATTCAGACTTTTTAAGTGTTTAATTTTTTCACAAATTAAATCTTCTATTTCCACATTTACATATTCTTCATCAGTACTATTAATAATTTCTTCAATTAAATTTAGCAAATCACTATCAGTAATTACATTTCTTAATTTATGCATTAATATCTCATGATCAATAGAATAAAAATATTTAGAAACATCACACTTTAATACATAGAACTTTTCATGCCTTTGTTTTAAATAATTAATATATTTTTTTACATAAAATATACCTTTTTTTGTTCCCATACCCTCTCTAGTCGCAACATTCATAGGTATAAGTTTAGGTTCCAAAATAGGAAATAAAACATATTTACTAACTAAATGATTCACAATTTTATCTGACATTTGTTCACTCATAATAACGCGATATTTAGGTTGTTTTAGTAAAAAAATATTATAATTTCTATGACGATAACACTTTCTAACTAAAACCTCATAAATAGAAAAAAGATTACAAGAAAAAAAGAGTTCAAAAGTAAAAATTTTATCTTTATGTTTACTATTTAAACGAATGGTATGATAAACATCCATAATACGTTCAATATCTAATAAATTGTCATAAGAATCATACAGATTTTTCACTTCGAATCACTCCATAAGTAATTTTCCTAATTTCAACTAAAAAAGAAGCAATAGATTGATATTTCTTAAAACTAATAAATTTCTTTTTATAACTAACTCTCATATAATAATCCAACATAGAAAGTTGAATTAATAAACACTTTAAATATTTCATTTTAACTCTATAAACATTTTCAATACGATAAGAAAAAATATTTTCAATTAATGAATACATCGTCTTTTCAATATTATTTTTTAAAACATACTCTCGATTAGGAAAACTAACTAATTGTTTAGCAATATAATCCATAGTTTTCTCACTACAGGATAATAATTTAAATTCATCATTACAAAGCATCTATAAACTCCTTAATCTTAATATAATTATGAGAATCATTATTTACTAAAATCTTGATTCTATCTACTAAAGTTCTAATCATTAGTTGATTATTAAAATCTTGCTGTGCTTTAGCCAAAAAAGAAAAATAAGTATTATCTTTCTTTAAATATTCAGTTTGAACTTCTTTATCAAAAACAATACAAGAAATATCTTTACTAGAAAGTAATTCAATAACCTTATTAAATGTAGAGGAAGGAAATCCCACCCTATCATTTTTTATTTGATAAGAGAATAAATAATTCAAAATAAACCCATCAATATCATAGGTAACATAAAAACTTCCTGAAACCAATAATATTAAAACATCAGGATACAATCTTTTTAATTCTTTATATCTATCTTTTAATTTCATAATAACTCCTAAATAATAAAACAATATAGTTTATAATCATTAAAGTAAAATCTAAAATGATATCTATATTATATATTTTGGCACTAAGCCATAGGCTAATCTTGTTTCCAATCTGCAAAGATTATGTAAATACATTACTTCCTCTCATTATTAATCGTAATCAATAATACTCGGTTCTATAAATGTTAATATAGAAACTGATAAAAATGTTAAAGTTAAAATCTGATAAAATTTATCAGATTTTTTCAATA
>CALVSS010000030.1 GCA_944359095.1 uncultured Bacilli bacterium
CTTGGTCATATTATAGAATTAAAAGATAACTGTGATTATATTTTAGTACCAAGACTATTTTCCATAGAAAAAAATAGTCAAGTATGTACAAATTTTAACGCTTTATATGACTTAGTAAATAACCTTTTTGATATCGAAATTTTAAACTATAATGTAGATATTTCAACAAGAAATTATCAACTAATAGGATTTTTAAAGTTAGGAGAACAATTAGGCTTTTCTTATATAAAAACTTATAGTGCCTACAAATATGCAGAAAAAATTAAAAATATGAAAAGAAAGAAACAAGAACAAGAACAAAATACTCTCCTATCCTCAAATAATATAAAAATCTTATTAGCTGGACATCCTTATAATTTATATGATGATTTAATAGGAAAAACTGTAATTGATTACCTAACAGAACATAATATTACCATTTTATACAGTAATAAAATAGATTATAATAGAATAAAAGAAGAATATCAAAAACTAGCACCCGATATTCATTGGACTCATAACAAAGAAGTTATAGCTAGTGCCAAATATTATGAAGATAAAGTAGATGGAATCATTTTAATTTCTTCTTTTCCGTGTGGCCCAGACTCCCTTATGAATGAACAAATTGCTCATAAAATTAAAAAAGTACCTTTAATAACCTTAATTTTTGAAGAGTTAAACAATGAAGCAGTAATGATTACTAGACTAGAAAGCTTTATTGATATTTTAAAAAATTTAAAGGAGGAAAGAAATGGAAAAAATAATTAGTTTTCCTCATCTAGGAAACTATTATCACCCTATTTCAAAATTACTAAAAAACTTAACCCAGGAAAAAGTAATTGTTGCACCACCAATAACTAAAAAGACATTAGAATTAGGAGTAAAATACTCACCAGACATGGTTTGTATTCCATTTAAATACAATTTAGGTAATTTTATTGAAAGCCTAAATCAAGGAGCAAACATCTTATTTACCGCAGGTGGTGGATGTAGATATAGATATTATGCCGAAGTAACAGAAACGATATTAAAAGATTTAGGCTACAAATTCAAACTCTACAAAATAATAAAGAAAGATAAAATTAATTTTTTAGAAATATATAAAATACTAAAAGAAATAAACCAAAAACTAACCTATAGAAAATTCATTCATAGTCTTATTTATACCCTACTATATATTTTTTACATGGATGAAATAGATAAAATTATTAGAAAAAATATAGGCTTTGAACAATTAAAAGGATCTTTTGAAAAGTTACAAAACGAAATGTTTAAAAATTTTGATAAAACAAATTCTATTCTAAAACTAACTTATTTATATATAAAATTTAAACATTCTTTTAGAAAAATAAAAACTAATAAACCTAAAAACTGTTTAAAAGTAGGAATTATTGGTGAATTATATACAACAATGGAACCATTTGCCAATTACGATTTAGAAAAACGACTAGCAAAAGAAAAAATAGAAATTAAAAGATTTACTAATCTATCCTATTTAATCTGGCAAAAAAAATTAATGAAAAATTATATGAAAAGAAAAGTAAAAAAATATTGTAAATATTTTTTAGGTGCTGATGCCTTAGACAATATTTATCGTACCCTCTATTTAATTCATAAAAAATATGATGGAATTATCCATAGTAAACCATTTGGATGTACACCTGAAATAACAGCGATACCAATAATTCAAAAAATCTGTGAAGAATATGAAATGCCTATTATTTTCTTTTCCTATGATGAACAAATGGGAATAGAAGGAATAAAAACAAGGCTAGAAGCATTTAAAGATTTAATCACAATTAGGAGGGAAAATAACGAAAAAAGCATATTTAGGAATTGATATCGGTTCCATTTCAACAAAAGGAGTTATTATTGATCAAGATAATAATATATTAGCAAGTACCTATTTATGGACAAAGGGAAATCCCCTAAAAGCCGTAAAAGAAGTACTAAATGATTTAAAAAATAAAATACCATCGAATTATAATATTGTAGGTGTCGGCACAACGGGATCAGCAAGAAAATTAATAGGAACAATTTTAGGAGCAAATATTATAAAAAATGAAATTACTGCCCACGCGATAGGAACTTTATCCAAGTACCCAGATACAAGAACAATAATAGAAATTGGTGGACAAGATTCAAAAATAATTTTAATAAAAAATAAAATTGTTATTGACTACGCTATGAATACATTATGTGCAGCTGGTACAGGAGCATTTCTATCCAGTCAAGCCGAACGATTAGATGTTCCCGTAGAAGAATTTGGAAAAATTGCTCTAACGAGTAAATCCCCCACTCCTATTGCTGCAAGATGTACGGTGTTTGCAGAAAGTGACTTAGTCCACAAAGCCCAAATGGGTTGTAAGAAAGAAGATATTATTGCTGGACTTTGTAAAAGCGTTGCCCTTAACTATTTAAACAATGTTGGAAAAGGTAAAAAAATCATGTCCCCTATTATATTTCAAGGTGGAGTTTCCAAAAATATTGGAGTAGTAAAAGCTTTTGAAAAAATATTAAATGAAAAAATAATAACAGATGAAAATGGTCACTTAATGGGAGCGTTAGGCGTAGCTATTTTATCAAAGAAAGAACAAGAAATTAATTTTAGTTTTGATATCATAGAAGATAAATTTGAAACAACTAGTATAAATTGTCAAGGTTGTCCAAATAACTGTGAAATAATATGTGTAAAGAAAAATAATCAACTATTAGACTCATGGGGAAATAGATGTGAAAAAGGATCAAACAAATCAAAAAGCACAATAAAAGAATGATAAAAAAATCATTCTTTTATTGATTTAAATACTCTTCATATGGAATAGACCTATCAACAATTTTACCATTTGGTAAAATTTCAATAACTCTATTACTAACCGTACTATTAAGTTCATAATCTCTAGAAGTAAATAAAATCTCACCTTTAAAATTACACATACCTTTATTTAAAGATGTAATACTTTCCAAATCCAAATGATTAGTAGGTTCATCAAAAATCAAAAAATTAGGTTCTTCTAACATCATTTTTGATAACATACAACGAGCTTTTTCTCCACCTGATAAAACAGAAACTTTCTTAAATACATCATCCCCAGAAAATAACATTCTGCCTAAAAAGCCACGAAGAACTGTTTCATCCTTAATATCATAATATTGACCAATCCACTCTATTATATTTTTATCTGTGTGAAAGTAATCTGTATTATCCTGTGGTAAATAACTATAACAAATCGTTTTACCCCATTCAATATTTCCTTCATCATAACTTTCTTTCCCTGCCAAAATATTAAATAAAGTAGTTTTTACAAAATCATCTTGTGCTAAAAAAGTAATCTTATCTCCTTTAAGTACAGTAAAAGAAACATGATCTAAAATAACTTTACCATCAATAACTTTTGTTAAATTTTCCACTTTTAGGATTTCTTTACCTGACTCTTTTTCTATTTTAAAATCAATATAAGGATATTTTCTAGAAGAAGGAATAATTTCATCTAATTGAATTTTTTCAAGCAATTTTTTACGTGAAGTAGCTTGCTTTGATTTAGATGCATTAGCACTAAATCTAGCAATAAAAGCCTGTAATTCCTTTATTTTTTCTTCTTTCTTTTTATTAGATTCCTTCATTTGCTTTTGTAAAAGTTCACTAGATTCATACCAAAAATCATAATTACCAACATATAATTTAATTTTACCATAATCAATATCAGCAATATGGGTACATACTTTATTTAAAAAATGTCGATCATGAGAAACAATAATAACTGTATTATTAAAATTAATTAAAAATTCTTCTAACCATTGAATCGCCTCTAAATCCAAACTATTAGTAGGTTCATCCAAAAGCAAAATATCAGGATTGCCAAACAAGGCTTGAGCAAGTAACACTTTAACACGTAATTTAACAGGAATATCTTTCATTTTCATAGAATGATATTGAATATCAACACCTAAATTATTTAATAAAGTAGCCGCATCACTTTCAGCACTCCACCCATCAAGTTCCATAAACTCTGCCTCTAAATTAGCAAGCTTGATTCCATCCTCTTCACTAAATTCTGTTTGCATATACATCTTATTCTTTTCAGTTATAATAGAATAAAGTTTTTCATTTCCCATCATAACAACATCTAAAACAATAGAATCATCATATTGATAATGATCTTGTCGTAAAAAAGAAACTCTCTCACCTTTAGAAACGACAACTTCTCCTGTAGTAGTTTCAATTTCCCCAGACAGAATCTTTAAAAACGTACTCTTACCAGCCCCATTAGCACCAATCAAACCATAACAATTACCACTGGTAAATTTAATATTAACATCCTCAAACAAAGTTCTTTTACCAAACTTTAAACTAACATTATTTACTTGTATCATTTCTTCACCTCTATTCATATATAATAACAACAATTTCAATAGTATAATATCAATAATATATTGTCAATTAAATACATAAAAAACTACAGTCTTTACAAAAAAAGATAAAACCTATCTTCTATAATTGAGAAAAATCTTTTAAATACTGATAAACTTTCTCTATTTGTTCTATCTCATCTTTCTTCTTACCAATTGTTTTTAACAAATCTGAAGTATTAATAACCGCCTTTTTTGTCTTTTTCTTTTCTTGTTGCTTTAATAATTTATTTTCAATATATTCAATACTTTCAGCATCACTCATTATTTTCTTTGTTTCTACTTGCATAATTCCTTGCTTTTTAGGAATATGATCAAACTGATAACGAAAATAATCTAATTGTCTTAAAAAAGAAGGTTTTTGATAATTTTCATAAATCATAAGAGCATAAATTAAAAATCTTAAATCTCCTTTTACAGTAATAACCTCACCATATTTTTGTTTCATTTTAGCATACTGAGAAATAATATATTGCTTTTTTTCACCCAAATCATGTGTTCTTACATCAAAATGTTTAGGAATAGAGACTTCTCCTTTGACATGAAAAAAGTGATAGAAAAATAAAATAATAAAAACCCACAATAAAAATTTTAACTGTTCCGGATCTAAAAATACCATCTCTACTTGCCTAATAATTAATTGATTTAAAAGATAAGCAACAACAACATTAGCCAAATATAAAGTTAATACTCCATCTTCTTTTGCAAAAAAATCTTTATCTAATAAATAAGTAGTATAAAGCATACGAATTAAAAACTCAAAAATAACAATAATAAAGATATCATCACAAAAAGTTGTAAAATGCAAATAATTTGCAACTGCTGCTAAAAAAACTAAATAAACATTTGTAAATAATACATATTCAATTTTTGTTAAATGAAATTTTTTTGTAACAAAATTTAAAAATAAAGATAAGAAAAATGAAAATATAATATAACTTAAAAACACGAAAAACTCTAGCATAATGATTCCCCCTAAAATTTATGCTTATTATACTATAAAAAGAAGAAAAAAACAAATACATTTTTAAGTATTATGTTTATGCTTATGAAGCTCTTTTATTCTACTTTTTACCATAAAAACCAAATCCATAGGAGCATCAATCTTATACAAAACTAATAAACTATCCTGCAATTTTGTAATTAATGGCATCTTATCGCAAATCTCCATAGCTTCTTTTTTATAATCAAAATTAGAAATAGGATTTTCTCTAACAAAATCACGAATATAATTTTCAATATCCTTTAAAATATAAACTTTTAAATCATATTCATCCATTTCCATAATTCCATAATAACCACCAACTAAATATTTAAACTCATCTTGCAAAGTCATAACCTCACCTCATTTTTTATCCACTTCATAATCACCGTTACTATATAATCTACCTCTTCTTTCGTTAAATCCTTATCTTTAGAAATATGATGCCACTTATAAAGACATCCCCTACAACAAGTTGCTGTTGCATGCTGAGCAATAAAAACCGGATGCCCCCTCATCGGTGTTTGTTTTCCGTCATTAATTAAATTACAAGGAGCAAGTCTTGTTGATATAAAATCATAAGCATGTTTTTGAATAACAGGAAAACCTTTAGTTAAAACATATTCTTTATCTTTTTGAGATAAATGAAAGCGACTACGAAACTTAGACTTAGATAATCTTAAAAATAATTGAGTAATTTGATAATCTTGATATTGTGAAAAAGTCATATTATTTATCCTCAACTATTGACGCAAAACCAAGTCGAACTACTTTTGCCAAGTCTAAAACATTTAATTCTACTTGATATCCAATTTTCCCTGCACTAAAAATAATTTGTGAATAAATATTAGCACTTTCGTCAATGACAACTGGAAACTGTTTTTTCATCCCAATAGGAGAACATCCACCATGAATATAACCAGTAAGTCCCAACAATTCTTTAGAAGGAAGCATAGAAATAGACTTTTCACCAACAGCTTTAGCAGCCTTCTTCAAATCTAATTCCTTTAAAACAGGAATCATAAAAACATAATATTTTTTTGAATGAGAAACAGTAACTAAAGTTTTAAAAACACGACAAGGATCCTGCCCTAAAACTTCAGCCACTTCAGCTCCACTAACTGCACTAGTATCACCATAATAATAAGAATGATAAGGAATCTTTTTTTGATCTAAAATTCTCATAACATTTGTTTTTTCCATAATTACACATCCTTAAAAAAAATTATATCACAAAAAGAAAGAAAACTTATCTTAAGTTGAATGAATTTAGGCATTTATAATATATGTTTATTATAAAATTGATTATATTATAATGAAAGGAATGAAGTAATATGTACGGAATGTATCCTTACTATCCATATAATTATGGAAATAATGACGGTTTTGGAACAGGATGGATATGGGCAGTAATAATCGTTGTTATTATTATATTTTTCATCTTTGGTGGAAATAATAATTGTTGCAATCATGGAAATTGTAACAGATAAAAGCACGTTGTGCTTTTTTTGAGCAAAAAAAAACGCTGCCAAGCAACGTTAATATCAAAATGGTGGAGCATAGCGGGATCGAACCGCTGACCTCCACGGTGCAAACGTGGCGCTCTCCCAGCTGAGCTAATGCCCCAAAATGATGTCTCCTTTTCAAGTCGACAAATAGATTATAGCAACAGAAAGAATAAATGTCAACATTTTTTATATTTTTTTTCCAAATATTCTCTCTCAACATAATATTTATCCCCTTCCTGAATCAAATGACGATAACCCCTTTGAAATTGATCCATAGAATGAATTATTTTACTTTTACGAAAATGATAACAATTTAAATAACGTTCTAA
Source organism: uncultured Bacilli bacterium (assembly GCA_944359095.1). Classification (GTDB taxonomy): domain Bacteria; phylum Bacillota_I; class Bacilli_A; order RF39; family UBA660; genus Faecimonas. Next base: position 7,209 of record CALVSS010000030.1, read on the forward strand.
CAAAAATCTTTCATAATAATAAGGTACACGAAAAACTTCACTAGTTAATTTTATAAATAAAAAAACAGCAATAAACAACACATTAAATGAAAAAGAAACAAAATAAAAATAAAGAAAACAAAATACTAATAAATATCCAAATAAAAAAGTAAAAAAATAAGCTCCTATATAAGAAACAAAAAGTTGAAAAAATAAACAAATCAGTTTTCCCCCATCCAAAGGATAAATAGGAAGTAAATTAAAAAAGAAAATACCAAAATGATACATAGATATCATTTTTTCTTTATCTGGAAAAATATGAATCAAAAGACACCAAGCAAGGATTTGAAAAACAGGGCCAAAAACTAATATGAAAAATTCCTTCAATATAGAAATATTAAAGGCAGAAGAAAATTTAGATATACCACCCAAAGGATAAATTAATATCTTCTCTATTTTACTTCCACAAAGATAAGCCATTACTAAATGTCCAACTTCGTGAACAACAATTAAAAAAGTAATTACAAAAAGAGGAAAAAAGGAAGCAGTTAGAATAGCAAAAAAACCTACCAAATAGAAAAAAGGATGAATTTCTAAATACTTAGATATAGTCTTTATAATTTAAATATTTCCCATCTTTTTGAAAAACTAAATATATTTTTTTATCTTGTGCTTCTCCTAAAAGACTCCCCTTTTCCAAATAATCATATAACTTAATACCATCTGTTGAAATATTCGAATAATAAACATCAATACCATCAATTTGTTCTACCACAACAGTATTCCCATACCCTTCTTTCTCACCTATAAAAATAACGATACCACTTTCTAAAACAGGTACCATATAATTTTCACTAACACTTAATTTAACCCCATCCAAATAACTATTTGCCTTTTGATAAGATAATTTTTCTTGAAAAACTTGTTGGTCCTTCATAGCTAATTGATCAATAGACAAAATATTACCAAAATACTTTTTATAAATTTTTCTCATCTTTGTAAATTCAAAATTTTTATTATAAACTTGTTCTAAAATAATATTTTTTATTTTAGAATCACTCTTTACCAAAATCATACCAACCAAAAAAATAATTACTGTAAGTAAAACTCTTGAAATAAAACTTCGTACACTTTTTTTTAAGACCAATTTTTTCTTCACAGTTCTTCTGGTATCCATATTCTAGTTCTCCTCTAATTAAGAATATGAAAAAAGAAAAGTAAATATTCTACTTTTCTTACATATTAATTGAAATTTCTTTATACTTTTTAGGTAACAACCAAATAATAAAATAAAGAAGTTCAGCATAAATAATATTTAATAATAAACTATGTAAAACTTTATAAAGAAAGCGATAAAACGTCATAGGTACAAGTTGAAAACTTAAAATGATAATAGCATTCATCCCTTCATAACAAAAAATCACCGCTATAACAAACAAAATTAAACTAAGCCAATGAATTCGAATATATCGATATAAAAGCATTATAATAAAGCCTAAACCTAAAAACAAAATAGCATTATAAAAAACCATATTAGTATACAAAAAATCATAGAAAAATCCAACTAATAAACAACTGATATAATAATTTCTTAATTTTTTCTTATAAAAAGGATAAATAATTATAAGAGAAGTAATCGTAAGCATAGGAGTAAAAACTGACAAATTCCCAGTCATATATGGAAAAAAATTAGACAATATTCCATCTAAAAATAAAGAAACAATTAAAATAATATTGGACACAATCATACTACTCTTTCTCCTTTAAAATAGTTACATAATGAATATTATTAAAATCTTGAGACGTTCTTATATATAATGTTTTACTCAAATCATATTTATCACTTTGAATATCTTCAACAACACCAACATAAATACCACCAGGAAACATACCACCCAATCCACTTGTTATGATAGTATCCCCCTTCTTTACTGAACTCATTTTATCAACACCAGTAACCTTAACACAACCAGTAGCACTATCATAACCATTTAAAATAGCATACGTATCGCCATCACTAGTTTGAATAGCTACACTCACTTTATAATTAACATCATCAGAAGTAATTAGCTTAATTTCACTGGAACTGCGATAAACTCTAGAAATTTTACCAACTAAACCATTTTTAGTAATTACCGCCATATCTTTTTTAATTCCATCTTTAGATCCCTTATCAATCATAATTTGATTAAACCAATAACTCTTATTTCTAGATAAAATAGTCGCATTAATAGGAGTATATTCTGTAAGAGTACGATTCAAATCCAAAACATCTTTTAATTCCTGAATTTCTTTTTCCAAAGAAGTATTAACATTTTTTTGAATAAGATAACTTTCAGACTGATCAACATTCTTTTCACCATTCAATGCAGTAAAAGGATACATAACAACCTTATTAATTCCAACAACAATTTCCTTAATAATGCCTTCACCAAAAAAATTAGAACGGCTAAAACAAACGGAAATTGAAATTCCCAAAAAAACTACAACGACTATACACAATACAATAATTTTCATATTTACATATTTTATTTTATTATTTTTATACATAACATCATCCCATTCTAACCTATTATAATATAAATGAAATCACGTCGCAACTACAGATTTAAAATATTATGATGTTCATAAAAACTATAATAAGAATCTTCACCCACAATAATATGATCACGTACAGGTATTCCCTGAATATAGCCAGTTTTTACCAAATGATCAGTTAACAAAATATCTTCTTTACTTGGAGTTACACAATTAGAAGGATGATTATGAATACAAACAATACTAGATGCACTCAAACGATAAGCCTCTCTAAAAATCTCCCTAGGATGAACGACACTACGATTAATTGTCCCCATAAATAACAACTTCCTTTCTATTAATTCTTGTTTAGCATTAAAATAATAACAATAAAAATATTCTTGTTTCAAATTTACAATAAAAAATCTGATATCCTTCCAAATTTCTTCAGGACTAGACAATTGAATAAGATTTTCTTTTTTTCTCAAAAAAATTCTTCTACCAAATTCAATGGCCGCTAAAATTTCTATTGCCTTCACTTTTCCAATTCCCTTAATTGATAAAAAATCATATAAACTACAATCCTGAATTTGCGATAACGGATATTTTTTTAAAATATCCATAGCCAAATCATAAACATTTTTATCATGATACCCATTTCTAAGTAATATAGCTAATAATTGAGAATCAGATAAACTATTAGCACCATAACAAATAAATCTCTCCCTTGGCTTATCTTCAACTGGCATATCTTTTATTTGATTACTAATTTAAATCACCTCTAATTTATTATTAGAAAAAACTACATACCAGTACCAATAATTTCTTCATAATTTGCTAAAACAACTTCCTCAACAGTTAAAACATCATCATCAGACTCAGATTCTTTAACCAATAAATCAAATTGACTAACATTACTAGAAAACTCCTCATTATCTAAACTAACTGTTTTAATATAGACTTTATAACCCATATCTTCATATATTTTTTTTATCTTTTTAGCATTATCATAGTCCATAGTAATTCCCACATAGACATAATATTTATTATCCTCTAAAGTCACAAGTTTATTTGTAAGCTCACCAACATTTTCTTGCATAATATCTTTAGAAGAATAAATACCTTCTTGTAAAAAGTAAAAAGTCTGATTCTCCTGAAAAACAGAAACTGTACTAGGAACATGTCGATACAAATAATTTCCACAAAAAGCACCTAATACTACAAAAATCACTGCTAACATCATTGTCTTTTTCATTTCCATCACCAAAAATAGAATAACAATAAATAATATAAAAAATTGTCGAAAAAAAGAAAAAATAAAAAAAAACGATAAAATATTATAATTTTATCGCTTAATTTCTATATTTGAGACTCTAAAGATTGTAATTTTTCTTTTTCATCAGCAAGTTTCTGACGATCCATATCAACAATATTTTTAGGAGCTTTATTAACATAATTCTCATTAGAAAGAAGTTTTTCTCTATGCTCAATAGATTTTTTTAATTTATTAATCTCATCCTTAATCTGCTCAATATTTACTTCATTTTCAAAATAATAAGTAATTTGAACCAAACTAGATTGATAAGAAATTGTTTGATATTTTGATAAATCATCATCTTTAGTTACTAAATTACTATCACTAATTTTTAATTGTGACTTATAAATATATTCCAAGTCATGACTAGTTTCTAATTGAACCTTAGCATCCTTCTTAACACCGTTAGCAACTTTTAAATTACGAATCAATGTTAAATCAGCAATAACTTTTGTAACATCATCATAATCACTTTCATAAATTTCCTTATCATTATAAACTGGATAAGAACTGATCATAATAGACTCACTATCTTTTACAGGTAATTTAGAATAAATTTCTTCTGTTACATAAGGCATAAATGGATGTAATAATTTTAAAATAGTAGTTAAAACATCTAATAAAACTGTCTTAGTAGTATTATTCATTAAAGCTTTACTAAGTTCAATATAATTATCACAAAAATCTTCCCAAATAAATTGATATAAAGTATTACCAACATTATGGAAATCATAACTATCCATATTTTTAGTAACTTCTGCAATCAAATGATTTTTAGCAGTCAAAATCCACTTATCAGCTTTGCTTAAATGATCAAAAGTAAGACTGTCCTTAGTTAAATCTTCAATATTCATTAAAACATAACGAGAAGCATTCCATAATTTATTAATGAAATTCCAAGTAGACTTAACTTTTTCTTCATCATAACGTAAATCCATTCCAGGTGCAGTATTAGTAGTCAAAAAGAAACGTAAACTATCAGCACCATAAGAATCAATAACATCCATAGGATCAACACCATTACCTAACGATTTACTCATTTTACGGCCATCTTTATCACGAATAAGTCCATGAATTAAGCAATCTTTAAAAGGTCTTTTTCCAGTAAACTCTAAACCTTGGAATGTCATACGATTAACCCAAAAAGGTATAATATCATATCCTGTAACTAATACATCATTAGGATAATATCTCTTAAATAAATCTGTATTCTCTGGCCAACCCAACGTTGAAAATGGCCACAAAGCTGAAGAAAACCAAGTATCAAGAACATCTTCATCTTGTACCCAGCCATCACCTTCAGGAGCCTTTAATCCAACATAAACTTCATCTCCACGATACCAAGCTGGAATTCGATGACCCCACCATAATTGTCTAGAAATACACCAATCATAAGTAATTTCCATCCAATGATTCATTATTTTCTCATAGCGTTCAGGTACAAAATTAACTTTAGTATCTTTATTTTTTTGATTTTCCAATACTCTATCAGCAAGCGGACACATCTTAACAAACCACTGTTTAGAAAGAGTTGGTTCAACAACCGCATTACTTCTTTCACTATGACCAACATTATGTGTCATTTCTTCGATACTAATTAATAAATCCTTTTCTTTTAATTCTTCAACTAATTTCTCACGGCACTCTTCTCGACTCATACCCTCATATCCAAGAGCATTTTCATTCATCGTAGCATCCAAATTCATAACAACAACACGAGGCAAATTATGACGTAATCCAACTTCATAATCATTAGGATCATGAGCAGGTGTAATTTTTACAACACCAGTAC
>CALVSS010000031.1 GCA_944359095.1 uncultured Bacilli bacterium
GTTACATCTTGCAACGAATAAAAAAGGGGTTTTTATTCGCCTTTGACCAAGATAGTGAAGCAATTCGGCATAGTACTGATCGTCTAAAAGCGATTGGTACTAACTTCACTATTATTAAAAGTAATTTTGTACATTTACAGGAAGAATTAGAAAAAAGAAATGTAACTAAGGTAGATGGAGTTTTATTTGATTTAGGAGTTTCTTCTCCACAATTAGATGATGCAAGTAGAGGATTTTCTTATCACGAAGATGCAAGACTAGATATGAGAATGAATCAAGATAGTCCATTATCAGCATATGAAGTAGTAAATAATTATACTCAAGAACAACTTGCTAATATTTTTTATAAATATGGAGAAGATAAATTTTCAAGAAATATTGCCAAAAAGATTGTTGAATATAGAAAACAAAAACCAATAGAAACAACATTAGAATTAGTTGAAGTAATTAAAAGTGCAGTCCCTATAAAAGCAAGACTTCAAAAACATCCAGCGCGACAAATCTTTCAAGCAATTAGAATAGAAGTAAATCACGAATTGGATGTATTAGAGCCAGCTCTAGAACAAGCTTTATCCCTAGTAAAAGTAGGTGGAAGAGTTGCTGTTATTACATTCCATTCCTTAGAAGATAGAATCGTAAAACAAATATTTAAAGAAAAATGTAAAATCGATGATAAAGTAAAGGGATTACCAAATATTCCTGATGAATATTTACCAGACTTTAAACTAGTTGTCAATAAAGCCATTCTTCCAAGTGAAGAAGAACTAGAACACAACAGTCGGTCAAGAAGCGCCAAACTTCGCGTAATCGAAAGAATAAAATAAAAAAGAAAGGAGAAAGTATATGAGGAAAATAAAGAAAAGGTTAAAGATGTCTAAGTTTGAAAAACTACTTTATACATTAGCTTTATTTTTACTAGTTATTTCTCCAGTATCCATTGTCTTTTCTAAAGCCACGTTAGCAAATGTCAACTATGAAGTAGAAAAACAAAAACAAAAAATAGAAGAGCAACAAAAGACCAATGAAAGTTTGGCAATGACAATTAATGAATTAGCATCCCTTACTAAAATTCAAGAAGTTGCAGAAGAACAAGGATTAAGTTATAATAATAATAACATAAAGACTGTAACAGAAGATGAAAAGTAGGATGTGAGAAAATTGACAAAACAAAAAAAGAGAAAGAAAAATAATATCAGATATTCTAAGATAGTAATTTTTACTTCTCTTTTTTTGTTTGCTTGTATGATAGGAAGAGTTATCCAATTAGGCTTATCTTCAGAGGTTGATGGCGTAAATTTAAAAGAATTAGCCAGTAAAAGAACAACTGCAACAGAAATCTTGCCTGCTCAAAGGGGAAGTATTTATACTTCAAATGGTGATCCACTAGCCCAAAATGTAGCATCTTACAAATTAATTGCTTATCTAGACCCATCTAGAACAACAAATGAAGATAATCCTCAACACGTAGTTGATAAATTAAAGACAGCCAAGGAGTTAGCACCAATTCTTGGCATGAGTGAAGAAGAAGTCTTAAAATATTTATCTAAAGAAGGAGTCTATCAAACAGAATTTGGTACCAAAGGAAAGGGCTTATCTGAAATTACAAAAAATAAAATTGAAGCACTAAATTTACCAGGACTTGATTTTATTGAAAGTTTTAAAAGATATTATCCAAAAGGAGACTTTGCATCTTATACAGTAGGATATGCCAAAACAGAAACAGATGAAGAAACAGGAAAAGAAAATATCGTTGGCGAAATGGGTATTGAAAAATATTATGATAAAATCCTAAAAGGAGAAGATGGCTATGTTACTTATCAAAAAGATTTACAGGGATATAAAATAGCAGATACTCCAGAACAACGAAAAGGAGCAACCCAGGGGAAAGATATTTATTTAACAATTGATAGTCAAATTCAATTCTTTATAGAACAAGCTATTAACAATGCTGATATTGATTATGATTGGGAATGGTTTAATATTACAATTATGGATGCAAAAACAGGAGCGCTTTTAGCAACTGCAACATCTCCATCATTTGATCCCAATATAAGAAATATCACTAACTATTTAGACCCCACAGTAGCAAGCCCATATGAGCCTGGTTCTACAATGAAAACCTTTACTTATATGGCCGCAATGGAAAACGGCGTATATAATGGTCAAGAAACATATTTATCTGGAGTTTATACAACAACCGATGGTACACAAATTGGAGACTGGGACCGTAATGGTTGGGGTATGATTACTTTTGATAAAGGTTATGCCATGAGTAGTAATGTTGGTGTTATTAATTTAATTAATCGTCATATGAGTAGTACAATGTTAAGAGAATATTTTAAAAAGCTAGGATTTGGTAGAAAAACAGGAATTACCTTACCTAACGAAGAAGCCGGTAGCTTAAATTTTAAATATGAAACAGAAATATATAATGCTGGATTTGGTCAAGGTATTACAACAACTCCAATTCAAAATGTAAAAGCAATGACAACCTTAACTAATGATGGAATGCTTCTAGAACCATTTGTAGTTAAAAAAATAGTAGATCCCGAAACCAAAGAAGTAATACTAAAAAATAAAAGAACAGAAATAGAGAGAGTAGCATCTACAGAAACTGTCCAAAAAATGATTCAATTAATGGATGACTGTGTAAACGGTTTAGGAAACACAGGAAGTGGATTTAGAATTCCAAGTGGTCAACTAATAGGAAAAACAGGTACAGCCCAAATAGCATCAGAAAATGGAAACGGATATCTAACAGGAAAAGAAGATATTATTTCATCATTTGCAGGAATTTATCCTAAGGATAACCCTAAATTAATTATTTATGCTTCTGTCAAAAGACCATCTGGAGGAAGTCAAAAACCTCTTTCTAATGCCATTAAAGAAATTGTCAACAACGCTTCTAAATATTATGGAAATACAGATACTGAAGAACAAAAAATAGAAATAACAGAATATAAACTACCAAGTTTTTTAAATAAAAAAGTAGAATCAGCAAAGACAACTTTAACATCAGAAAAAATTACCTATCAAATTCTTGGCAATGGAGATAAAATAATCAAACAATATCCAGAAAAAAATGATATAATTACAAATAAAGATACTGTTTATTTAATAACGAATGATTCAGCATTAACCATTCCTAATGTAGTTGGACTTTCCTCTAAAGTTGCTAGCAACCTATTAAATGAATTAGGAATAAAAGTAAAATTAGAAGGAGTAGGTTACGTTACTGCACAAAGTATTCCAGAACAAACACCAATTACAGATGGATTAGAAATAACGCTTACTCTAAATCCAAAATTTTCAGGTTAAATGAGGTGATTCGATGAATACAAAAGTAAAAGTCGGATTATTTATTTTAGAAGTAGTAGTAATTTTAATTATTATTATCTATCTTGCTATTACAAAATACTGGCCAGAGTATCAAGAATCCTTAGGAAGTAGTGAAAAACTATTCTTACCTAGTATCTATGCAACAGGAGTAGAAATAAAAATTACTACAGGACCAGAACTATTTTTAGTAATAGATAAAGAAGAAAAAGTAGCAGCTATCTTTTTTGAAAATGAACAAGCAACTTATCTAGCTAATCAAGAAATAGAAAATAAAAGTATTACCAAAGCTATTCCAAAAATTATACAAATATTAATAGATAATAAATTGTTAGATAACAATACTATAACTATAATTAATTATAAAGATAGAAAAGTGTATGATAAAGTACTTACCAAAGTAAAAGAGACATTAACTGCAAATAATAAAGTGGTAGCAATTACAGAAACATCTTCTTCTTTACAACAAAAGTTCCAAGAAGAAGGACTAGAAGAGGCAGAAGATGATGATATTTTATGGAAACTATATGAACAATCTATGGACATACTAAATAATGATTCTATCGAACCAGAAACTAATAATACTGTAGACTTGACTAAGGATTTAGCCAGTGTTTATGCCGATACTATTTATCAAAAACTAATGACATATCGGGTGAATTTAAATCTAAAAGATCAAGAAATAAATGCTTCCAATATGCCAATTCAATATATTCCAGGAGATAGTGAAAATACCATCTATCCCACAAGTGATAGTTGGTATTATATCAAGGACTATAAAATTTATGCAGAAATATCATTTAAAGGAGAAAAACAGCAATATACATTCTGTTATCAAGGATCTTTAGAAGAAAAGAAAGAGGGAAATTGTGTATGAAAAAACTAATTAAAAATAAAAATTTAATCATCATGATTTTATGCCTTACGATTATTTTATTAAGTATTGGATTTACTTTGATTTCAATGAAATTAAAAGCCGAAGAGAACTCTAAAAAATCATATGAAGTAGAAATAGTTAATATTCAACAAGGTACTGCTATTCGTGGAGGTACAGTTTTACCAACAGGTGATACAAAAATTATAGATAATGGAAAAACTGCTTCTTTTAACTTCTACATGTCAACACCTAAAGATACTCTTACCTACATTATAACAATAAAAAATAATGGAAATTTAAAGGCAAAAATTGATGGTTTATCTGAAAGCCCAGATTATATAAATGATAGTAATCAAGCAAAACTAATCTTACCAGTAATTATTCATCATACTAATATTTTAGATCAAGAACTAAATCCTGGAGAAGAAATTAAATTAACAGTAACTGCTGAATTTTCTGAGACAGGACAAATTGTTCAAAAAACGGTACCATACAAAATTAGTATTTTAACATCTTGTTTAGAATAAAGACCCTTAGGTCTTTTTTCTAGATAAAATATAGAATTATTGTCATAATTTGTCGACAGATAAAGATATCTTTGTTATAATGAAAATAATAGGAGTGGGTAGAGATGAAACCAAGGAAAAGTAAAAAACAATTACTAAATATGATTTTACTAATACTAGCACTTGTCCTAATCGCTGGTGGAAGTATATTAGCGTATATAACATCACCAAAATATGTAACAACTTCTGTAATTAAAAAAACAGGAAAAACTCTTACTAATTTAATGAATAATAAAATAGAAACAGGACTAGATGAAAATTATAAATTAACTGGGAATTTAAAAATAAATTTACAAAGTGATTATATTCAAAATTTAGCATTAACTGACCCTAAATATGTATCTCTAGCTAAATTAATCACAAATCTAACAAATACTGAAAACTCTATTACTATTATTCAGGATAAAGATAATAAAAAATTATTTTTAGATTTCGAAGGAAAATTAAATAATAACGAAATACTAAATACCAAATATTTAGTAGAAAATGCAACTGAATACTATTATATAGATGGTCTTACTAATACCTATATTAATAATGGAAATAATAGTTACTTTGAATCTTTAAATTCAACAACAACGACAATAGATAATAATAAATATATCATAGAAAAAATATTTTCTTCTATTGCCAATAATATTAATAAAAATTGGATAACTACTTCTTATCAAGGAAAAGACAAAATAATTACAGTAACATTAGACGAAGAAGATATACTTACTTTAGGAAATAAAGTATTACAAGATTTAAAAAAAGATACTAAAGCCAAAGAAATTATGGTAGGCTATAATCAAAATTTTGAAAAGCAAAAATTAAAAAAAGAAAATGTAAAAGGACTAGGTACTATTCAACTTAGTATTTATCAAAACAAACTAACAACAAAAGTAGAACAATATAAATTAGATATCAATAATAAGGCTTCTATTTCTTATTTTGACTATGGAAAAACTAAAGAAATAGAACTAAGAAATAAAGATAATTATGTAAAACTAAATATAGTAGAAGATGGTGACCAAACAGAGATTACCGTAATAAATGATAAAGGAGTAACACTAGGTAATATTTCTATTACCACAACAGATACTAATTATGATGTACTAATAAAAGTAGCAACAGAAGAAGCAAATATAGATATGGAATATAATACGCAAACTACAAATGTAAAAAAAGGAAAGTCTTATGATAATATCACAACAGTATCTATAAATATTTCTTCAAAAAATGAAATAATTATGTCTGGTGCAGTAACATTTGATGCTAAAGTAACTAACGATACCACTATCACAGAAGATATTTCTAATTCTGTATTAGCAAGCACGATGCCAGGTACCAAAGAAGAATTAATGAGTGAAAAAATAAATTCAGTAATTACGCTATTAATGAGTTAGGAGGAAGAAAATGTCATATTTAGAAGAAGCCGTAGAAGAGGCAAAAAAAGGAATGCAAGAAGAAGATGGAGGACCTTTTGGAGCAGTCATTGTAAATCAAAAGGGAGAAATTATTGCTAGAGGGCATAATGAGGTTTTAAAAACCAACGACCCAACGGCTCATGCAGAAATTTGTGCAATCCGCAAAGCTTGTCAAAAATTAAATACCAAAGATTTAACAGGCTATACTATTTATAGTACTTGTGAACCATGTCCTATGTGTTTATCAGCAATTATTTGGGCAAATATAAAAACAGTATATTATGGTAGTAATCGAAAAGATGCCGCAAGCATCGGATTTAAAGATGATGATATCTATAATTTTATAGCTGGAAAAAACAAAATGTTAGACAAAATAGAACTAGAAGATACAAGTTGCAAAAACTTATTTATAAACTACAAAGGTGAAAGGTATTAGGCGATATTATGGTAAAAGAAAAGAACAAAAAGAAAAAAATAGTAACAAAAAAAAGAATAAATAAAAAGAAAGAAAAAGACATGACAAGTAAAATTCTATTAGGAATATTTTTATGTCTATGTGTTGTAGTCTTCGTATTAGCAACCATTATGATTACAGAAAATGCAAGCAATAGAAAAAATAAATATGATATTCAAGTACCAATTACAGAAGAAGAATTAACATCTCCCATTGATATAAAAATAAATATGGAAGAGGTAGAAAAAAATCAAAGTAAAGAATATCGAATTCAAGCTGTAAACTATGTAGATGATAAGATTAATGATAAAATAATAACATATCAAATCAAAGTAACACCATCTAAAAACAGTAAAATAGATATTGAATTATATAGTAATAAAGATAATTTTGAATTATTAGACGGAAAGAAAAAAATTACTGGACAACGTCTAAGTAAAAATAAAAAAGAAAAAATAATATATACATTAAAACTTACCCAACGTCAACAACCTAAAAAAGATGAGTATGTGGCTGTTGAAATTGCAAAAGATGAATAATGTGATATAATATACGTGGAGGAGTCTATGGAACAAGTTGAAGATTTAGGAAAAATTACAGTAGTAAAAAATGGTAAAGAAGTAGAATGCGATGTTCTTTTTACTTTTGATAATGAAGAATTACAAAAATCATATATTGGATATACGGATCATAGTGTAGGATCAAATGGTAGAAAGAACATATATGTTAGTAGTTATGATCCAGTACTTGGTACAGGAAGTTTAGAAGATATTACTTCAAATGAAGAATTAAATATGGTTCAAGAAGTTTTAGAGCAGATTGCTGAAAATGCATAGGAGGCGGGCAAATTTATGAAAATAGATGAAATTAGGAAATTAATAGAACAAGATCAAAACGAAATAAATCATCTAAATGATATTAGAATGCAATTAGAAGCTAGTAGAGGGTCTCTAACAGCAGAAGAATATGAAAGAGAGTTAAAAGAAATAACGGATAGTTTAGAGACAATTCAAAAAAATCTAAACGAAAATCAAAATATTAATTTGGCATATAATAATATGTTAACTAATATTAGAGCTTTAAATTCTTTAAATAATGTTATTGCTAGAGACAGACAAGATGAAACAGCAATTGCCGAAGAAAAAGAAGTAAGAGAAGAAGAAATTAAAAATGCTATGCAAAATCTTCCAGAAGAATTACAAGGGGAAATAAGAGATATTATTTTACAAGAAAATAGAGTGGAAGAAGTAAATGTTGAACCAAGAAATGAAATAGAAACACCTGTACCTGTAGCTGATACCAAAAGCTTAAAAGAAAGTCTAAATCAAGAAATTACCCAAAGTAGAAACGAATTAAACCATTTAAATGATGTTATTGAACAATTAGAAGCTAGTAGAAATAATTTAACACCTGAAGAATATTCTAATGAAATAAAAACGATTTCAGAAGCCATTAAAAATGAGCAAGAAAAACTTACTAGAAATACAGAAACTAATCGTGCCTATGATAATATGTTAACCAACCTAACAGCCTTAAATGAATTAAATAAAATAGAAGCAAGGGACGAACAAGATAGAAAAGAAATGGAAGAAGAAAGAACTGCTAGAATTACAGAAATTGCTAAAAGTAGAGAAAGTCTATCCGAAGAAATGCAACAAGAAATTAGAGATCTTGCCTTAAATAATAGAAAAGAAAAAATGCTTCCTACTACTATCAATCTTTTAGATAAAGATTTTAATCCACACGGTATTTCTTTTGATGATTTTAGAAGACAATATAGAGAAGCAGTAAATAAAAATCAAAATAATCATGAAGTATTTAAACAATTAAATAATATATATAATGATTTAAGAACAAAGCAAAGATTAGAACAAAAAAATGATCATTTCTTAAAAGATGAAAATGGCAAAATAGTATATTATCCAAATACTTCAATTCCAGAGCCTAGACAACAAAGAGTAGATGAATCAATAGAAGAGTATAATGAATTTTTAAAAAATATTTATGATAATGACTTAAAACAAGGAAATTACTATAAATCTAAAGAAGAAATAAAACAACTTACTACGGGAAAAGAAGACTATAAAAAATTGCCAGTTCATGAAGAATTTCCAAAGTTACCAAAGCACGAAGAATATCCAAAATTACCTAAGTATGAAGAACCAACGATAGAAATAAAAACCAAGCCTAAAAAAGAAACCGAAACGAAACAGAAAAAGAGTATAAAAACTCTTCAACAAATTATGTATGAATTACAACATGGACTAAAAATAAAGACTAAAACTGGTAAAAGATATCAAGCAAGTAATATTAAAGTTGCTAAACAGTTTAAAGAAGAATTACATTCAGGTAATTGGTTATACAATGTAGTTCATCTAGCACCAACAGTATTAAAAAGTGCAGTTGCCGAAGTTAGAAAGATGTATAGTAAATGGCAATTATGGAGGACAAAACAAACTCCTGAAATTGAAGAATTAAAAACAAGAATTAATAAATTAAGTAAAGAAGATTTAGAAGTAATTTGGAATGAATATAGAGGAACGCAAGTAAATCAAGATTCATTTACAACTGCTTTAAATCAACTTTTAAATGAAAGAATTCAAAAATATGCTAAAAAAGAAGTACAAAAAATTAATACTAAAATTTCCCGTGGATACAATAAAATATTTGCTGACTACCAAGTAATAGAAGCTATTGATAAAGAATTAGTAAAAACAACCATCAAAGAAGAAGATAAGAAAAAATTACAACTTCAAAAAGCTAGCTTATTAAAAGGAAAAGCAGAACAAATTGGAAATTTACGAGAGCTATATATTAAGGGAAATCAATATTATTCAGGTGGTGCTCATGGCTTTAGTGAAGATATGAAAGCAGCAGGAACAAATTTATCTAAAGTTGGTAAAAGATTTGCCAAAGCTTATGATTATGATGATGAATTACAAGAGCAAAAAGCTCGATTAGAAATGTTAGAAAAGTCAGCCGTTAATAGAAAAGATGATATAGAAGCTATCAAAGCGTTTGTTCAATATGAAACTCTAAAGAATAAGGAAACAGAAATCAAAAATAGTATTTTTGGAAAGCGTTCTACTGGAAAAATGTATTATTCTCCATTAGTAGGAGAACTTGATTATCGTGATGATCCATTTATTAGAGATGTCTTTACTACTGTTGCTATGGTAGGAGCTGCTGTCAGTGCTGCTAACGCTTTACATACTCATGAAACAGAAGCTAAAAATATAATTGAAAACGAACAAGCAAAAGCAAATGAAATAAATAATAACATGAGTCAAGTTCGCCAAACTGGACAAGATATTGCTAACAATAGAGAAACTTTTGAAAAGGGAATGCAAGCACAAGCAAATAGTGACTCTATTAATATTTTGAATGTGGGAGAAAGAGGAGCAAGTGATGCTTCAGTAAATGCTGGCTTTAGATGGAGTTCAGGAACAGTTTATAAACAAGCTGATGAAGTTGCTCATGCAACCGCAAAACAAGCCTATGAAACAGCACAATCTCAAATAGAAGATATTGCTGCTAAATATACACAAGGATTGCTAAGTAAAGGAGAAGTAACACAAGCCTATGCAGAAATGGCTAGTCAAAGTCAACAAACATTAAATAGTGTTATTCAAAATGCTATGCCACATTTCCAAACCTATATGCAATCTCACCCTCAATTTGAATTATCAGAAGTAGGAAATGCTATGAATTATTTAATTCAAAATCCTAATGCAATTTCTGATATGTATCAAGGAATGGTAAATGTAACAAATTTAGGTGAAAATATTGCAGGTTTAACAGCAACTCAAGTGGAAGCTTTGCAAAGCTTACCTAGTGATTTACAAACAACATTACTTGGTGCTGTAAGTAGTGCTGCTCTTGCATATAACTGTGCAAAATCAACAGGAAGAACTAGAACTAGTGCTAAAAGTGAACAAGAAGAACAAGTAATTGATCTTGTAAACAATTATGCCAATGCCAAAGAAATGCAGGCAGAAGCAACGCCAAAAACAAAATAAAAAATGTAGATATTAATCTGCATTTTTTATTTTTTAAATCGAAGGATGAGAAAATATGCTATAATGAAATTAGAAAAGAGGAAAATATGAAACTAGTAACAGAGATTAAAAAAGCAAAATATATAACACATAGTGGTACAATGCATACAGATGAAGTATTCGCAACAGCTTTTCTAGATTTATATAAAAAAGATATCAAGCTAATAAGACTTCCTCAAGTACCTGATAATATAAAAGAAGATGTGTTAGTTTATGACATTGGGCGAGGAAAATTTGATCATCATCAAGAAGATGCCAAGATAAGAGATAATGGTATAAAATATTCATCTTTTGGACTTTTATTTAAAGAATTTGGAAGAGATTATTTAAAACAAATAGGAATTGATGAAATTGAAGAAGTATTTACTAGCTTAGATAAAGAATTAATCGAAGGTATTGATGCTGTTGATAATGGAATATTTCCAGAAATAAATGCACCATTCAAAGTAAGAACCTTAGATGATATTATTAAGACTTGTAACCCTAGTTATGGAACCAATGAAACAGAAAGTGAACAATTCATTAAGGCTGTAGAACTAGCTAAAATAATTTTTCAAGAAACTTTATATAATATTATTGGTAAAGTAAAAGCTAGAAAAATAGTTTTAGAAAAATTAAAAAATACTACTAAAGATTATTTAGAATTAGAAGAATATGTACCATATGAAGAAACGATATTAAAAAATGAAGAAGGAAATCATATCTTATTTGCTCTTTATCCATCAAATAGAGGTGGATGGGGAATAAAAACGATTAAGAAATCTCTAGAAGATAAAACAGATCGATTACAATTTCCAAAAGAATGGGCTGGCTTAGAAAAAGAAGAATTAGAACAAGTATCTGGAATAAAAGGAATGGAATTCTGTCATACTGGTCGCTTTTTAGTCACTTGTAAAACGAAAGAAGCAGCCTATCAAGTATTAGATAAAGTTTTACCAAAAGGAAGAAAGTAGTGTGATAAGATGTTTGAATTAATTTTCGGAAGTTTTTGGACACTTTTTATGATTGTTTTTACAATACCCGTTTTAAGTCAAGGAATGCAAATCGATTTATTTGCAGTATTGTTTTTAGCATTATTTTGGGGAGTTGGTATATTTATTTTAATAAAAGGATTACAAAAAGTAATTACTAATCATAGAACAAGTAAATTAGGAGAAGAGTGTTTTGGACAAATTAATAACTGCTATCCAACAGGAAATAGAATGAATGGAATGCCTGAATATGCTATAGAAGCATTAGTTTATATCCCATCAAAAAATAAGATGGAAAATATTAAAGAAACAATTGGCTTTAATGCTAACAAATACCCAATCTATTCATTTGTAAAATGTAAATATTATAATGGAGATATCAATATCTTAAAGAAAGTGAATGAAGCTCAGCTTCCATTAAATATAAAATCCTACTTTGAACCCTATATGAATAATAGTAATTCAACAGTAGATGATATTATTACAGTAAATGGAATAAGGTATAAGAGAATAGATGATGAAAATAATCAAAATAAATAAGAACAAATAAGTTCTTTTTTTTTCTTAAAAACATAAAAAATCTATGAGAGGTGAACTATGTTCTTAAGAAAAATAGATGAAAGAATAAAAGTAATCTTTTTAATTTTACTAACTCTTTTTATTTTTATAATATTAAGAGTATTTTATGTACAAATGATAGATTATAAGAAATTAAATAAATATGCTTCGGAATTATGGAGTAGAGATTTACCAATTGAAGCAGATAGGGGACTAATACTAGACCGAGATGGAGAAGTATTAGCCGATAATTTAACAACCACAACTCTAGTATTAATACCAAACCAAATAAAAAACA
>CALVSS010000032.1 GCA_944359095.1 uncultured Bacilli bacterium
ACTTAAAATTCGTCCTATTGTTAGAGAGTTAAGATTTTATTTTGATGGTCATACTACAATTAGTCGTGATAGTGATTTTATGGTATTTAATATTAAGGAACTAATGAATACAGATACTAATATTCGTAATGCGTTATTCTTTAATGTTTTAAAATATGCTTGGGGTCTTTGTTTGGATTATAGTGTTGATACTATTTTAATGGTTGATGAAGCACATGTTTTATTAGGTTCTAATAATGTTTTAGGTGCTGAATTTTTAGCTCAAGTACAAAGACGTGCTCGTAAATATAATACTGGAACAATTATTATTACACAACAACCTAGTGATTTTGCTGATCAAGCAGTAATTGTTCATGGTAAAGCTATTTTTGATAATGCTTCCTATTATTTAATTATGGGGCTAAAGAAACAAGCTGTTGAAGATTTAAGTTTATTGATTGATTTAAATGATAGTGAAAAAGAGAGTATTAAGAGATATTCTCAAGGTGAAGCTTTGTTTGTTTGTGGAAACAGACGTATGCGTATTAATATTGCAGTCACCAAGGATGAATTAGATTCCTTTGGTTCAGGTGGTGGCTTTTAGTAGGTGGTGATGTTTAGTGCCAGTAATGAACAATAAAAATGATTTACATGGAAATCGTGTCGTTCGTAGTGATGATAATGATCAACAACAGGCTGCTGGCACTAAGCAGACTGAAAAATATCAAAGTGCACGATCTAGAAAGAAAAATGATGAAAAGCAATCTGCCCAAGAGGGTGTTCAAAAAGCCGGTAAAACAGCTGGAGCAGCAGTAGGAGCTTATTTTGGAGGTTCTACTGGAGCAAAAATTGGTGCTAAGGTTGGCGAAAAGATTGGTAATTCTAAAATTGGTCAACGAATTGGAAAAAATGTTGCTAAAAATCCATTTGCTCGTAAGGCTTTTGCTAAAGCTAATGATAGTGGGGCTATTGATGCTGCTAATAAGGGTACTGATCTTGTTACTAATATTCCAGGTTCTTCTAATACCAATATTCAATCATCTAATAGTCCTACAGAAAATAGTTCTTCTACTAATAGTGGTAGTAGTCCTAAAGGAAATGGCTTTTTTTCTAAGCCTAATTTTTTAGGGGATGATAATCAAGAAAAACAGGCTAGTGGTTTTTCGGGTATGTTTAGTGGATTTATTAAGATTAATCCTCAAACCCTTGCTATTGGTGGGTTTGTTATTGGTGGTTTTTTCCTTCTTTTATTGTTTATTGGTGTTGCCCAGGGAAGTGGATCTATTTCTGGTTATGATGATGCTTTTGGAGTTAGTTCAGCTACTAATGGTGAAACTGGTGGCCTAGATTACGTATCTAGTGATCCTGAAGCAGAAGCATTTTTTAATCGAGTAGCTCAGGTTAAAAATAGTTTTCAAATGCAAGGTAAAACTTTTAATGCTGTTTATATTTCAGGTGTTTTTTCGGTTTTAAGAGATAGACTTGATAGTTTCTCCTATGGAGATATGACTACAGAGGTTATTACTGAGATTGCTAATAGTATGTTTTCTGGTAATAGTTTTAGTGAAGATACTTTTAAGCAAAATTTGATTAGTACTATTTTTCCTAAATATGTTCCTAATAAGAGTCAACTTGCTTATGAAAGTATGGCAAATTCGGTTTTTGATTATTATGATGAATATTTTAGCTTAATTGGGTCTACGGCTTCTAATTGTGCTAGTGCTGGTTCTTGTGTTTATGAAATTAAAGGATTTTATATCCCTAGTCGTGGTAATATTACACAGTCTCTTTCTATTTCTGATTTAAAAGTTCGTCTAATGCAGTGTGGTGGTAATTTTGGAAGTGGTACTTGGGGAGAAGCTTTAGCTGGCGAAGAGCTTGTTCCGTTTGAACAATATGTCTTGGGTGTTGCTTATCAAGAAATTGGTCCTAATGCTCCTGATGAAGCTATTAAGGCACAGATGGTTGCAGCTAGAAGTTATGCTTTAGCAAGACCTATTGCTATTAATAATGCCATGGGTAGGAAATTAGGTCAAGAAAATGGGCAGTGGATTTTACAACTTGCTTCTTGTGTTGCTGATCAAGTTTATTGTAATCCTGATTCTGGTTGCTCTGCACTTAATGATGGTGAACAACATGGTACTGTTAAAAGTGGTGTTGATTCTGGTTATAAATTAAAAGATCCTTTACCTGCTGATCATAAGATGCGTACTCTTGCTAATGAAACTATGGGTGAACTTTTGGTCAATGATCAAGATTATGTTATTTCTACTAATTATGTTTCTACAGATCAACAAGAATTTATTAGATTAGCTAACGAAGGTTATAATTATAAACAAATTTTATTACAAGTATATAATTCTAAAAATTATAATGCTAGTGATATTGATCGTATGAGTTGTAATACGGGAAGTGGCTGTGGTACTGCTACAAGTAGTACTGGTCCTTATGCTGGATGGAAACAGATGGATCCTACTTGGGGTAATATTCGAATTGGTAATACCAATCAGACCATTGCTGGCGTTGGTTGTTTAGTTACTTCAGTTTCTATGCTTATTGCTAAAAGTGGAGTAGCTGTTAATGTTGATGGGGATTTTAATCCTGGAACTTTTGTACAAAAACTTAATCAAGTTGGAGGATTTTCAGGTGCAAACTTCTTGTGGGCTTCTGCTAGTAAAGTTGCTCCTAATTTCCGCTTTGTTACTAAGGTTTCTGTTAGGGGACAATCTCAATCTCTAAAACTTTCTACACTTCAAAGTTTACTTAATCAAGGATATTATGTTGTAGCAGAAGTTAAAGGTAATACTGGTCAACACTGGGTTGCTATTGATGGTATAGATGGAAATAATATTCTTATGATGGATCCAGCTAGTCAATCTACTAGTATGTGGCAACAATATAATTGGCAAAATACTAGCCAATTTGCTTATTTCCGTGTTGTTTAATAGGAGAGAATATGAAAAAAGGGAAATTAAAATATATTATAATTATTGTTGTTTTAGTTATTTATGGTGTTGGAATGTATCTTGTTTTTGGTATTTCTGAAACTAAAGAAAGGAAAGCTTCTACTACTATTTTGGTTGGTGATTTTGCAGTTTGGAATTATTCTTCTAGAGATTGGATGAATGTTAGTAGTCAGAATTTATTATCTGAATTAAATTGGCAAAAATTTAATATTTATGTAGATAATCAATACTTTGGAAAGTATCTTATTTGGCAAGATGATAAGTTGTATCTTTTTGATGATGATAGAAAGCCAGTTAATTATGATGGTAATCTTTTTGCTTATAAAGCTGGTTTTGATATGAATGTTTTACCATTTACTGTAAGTGATGTTACTGATTATAGTTATGTTAAAGAAGTGTTATTAAATCATAATTTAAGTCCTGATTCACAATTTACATTAGCACAGGTTGCTAGTCTTGATTTTGATCAGGATGGTGTTAATGAAGATTTTTATACTGTTAGTAATGCTTTTGCAGATGACTTTTTTCCTGATAAATATTTTTCTTTTGCTTTTATGGTAAAAGATAATCGAATTTATATGCTTTATGAAGATGTAGATACTAATGATGGTGTTAATGGTTGCAAACCTAGTTTATATACTATTGCTGATTTCGATAATGATAATCAGTATGAATTAATTCTTGTTTGTTATAAATATAGTAATCAAACTCCTTTAGCTATGTTATATGAGTTTGGTGATCAAGGATTTAAAATTGAAATTTCTAATCAATAACTAATGACGATAATGGTTTTTGATGTTATAATAATGGGCGAAAGGGAGTATTCGTATGAAATTTAAGTTTAGAGCAGACCCTGATGATATATTGATGTTTGTTTTATTTGCAATATTTTTATTGTATGTTATTTGTGTTGGTATATTAAATTTATCTTCTTTTGCTACAGAGGGTTATTTATTTGGATTAAATCCTTTTCCTGCTTTTGGTCCGAAATATATTGTTGCAACTTTGACTTTTTATTTTTTAGCATTGGGAGGTTTATTGGTTAGTGTAAGTTCTTATTTCTTTGAGCGTGAAAAAGGCTTTGGTATTACTACTGATAAAAAAGATAAAGGTTATTCTAGATGGGCTAAAGATAAAGAAATTAAAGAAGAGTTGAGTAGGATAGAAATTAAGCAAGAAAATGCTGATGCTTGTGGTGTCCCACTTATTCTTAATGAAAATGAGATGTGGGTTGATAATAGTGAGTATCATTCTTTAGTTATTGGTGCTACTGGTTCTGGTAAAACTCAAACGGTTATTTTACCAACAGTTCATAGTTTAGCTAAGGCAAAAGAGTCTATGATTATTACAGACCCTAAAGGTGAAATTTATGAAAAAACTGCTAATATGTTACGTTCTCGTGGGTATCAAATTTTGTTATTAAATTTCCGTGATCCGCAAAATGGTAATGCTTGGAATCCTATGTCTTTACCTTATCAAATGTATAAGTCTGGTAATCAAGATAAGGCTATTGAGCTTTTAGACGACTTAGCTTCTAATATTTTGTATGATGAATCTAATCAAAATGCAGATCCATTCTGGGAAAAGACTTCTGCTGATTATTTTTCTGGAGTTGCTTTAGGTTTATTTGAAGATGCTAAAGAAGATGAAATTAATATTAATAGTATTTCTTTAGTTACTACAGTAGGTGAAGAAAAATTTGGTGGTAGTACTTATATTAAAGAGTATTTTGATGCCAAAGATCCTGCTAGTGCTGCTGCTATTGATGCTTCTAGTACTATTTTGGCTCCAAATGAAACAAAGGGGTCTATCTTATCTGTATTTAAGCAAAAAGTAAAATTATTTGCTTCTCGTGATAATTTAAGTGAAATGTTATCACATAGTGATATTGATTTAAAAAGTATTGGTCAAAAACCTACTGCAGTTTATATTGTTATTCAGGATGAAAAGAAAACTTATCATTCTTTAGTTACTATTTTATTAAAACAAATTTATGAAACATTAATTGGTGTTGCTCAAGAGCATGGTGGTAAACTTCCTGTTCGTACTAATTTCTTACTAGATGAGTTTGCTAATATGCCACCTTTAAAAGATGTTACCACTATGATTACGGCTGCACGTTCTAGACATATTCGTTTTACTATGATTATTCAAAATTTTGCTCAACTTGATCAAGTTTATGGTAAAGAAAATGCGGAAACTATACGTGGTAACTGTGGAAATATTATTTATTTAATTACGACGGAGTTAAAAGCTTTGGAAGAAATTTCTAAGATGTGTGGTGAAGTTAAGTCTAAAAAAGATGAAAAAACTGCTTCTACACCTTTAGTAACTGTTTCTGATTTGCAACGTATGAAACAGTTTGAAGTTATTATTCTTCGTATGAGAAAGCAACCATTTAAGACTAAGTTTACACCATATTTTAAGTTAGATTGGGGTAAGACTTATCCTAAGGCTACTTATCCAACTCGTGAAAAAATACCTGTTCATACTTTTGATATTAAAGAATTTGTTAAAAATCAGAAGAAGAAAAAGTTACTTGAGATGATGAATGCTGCTGAAAATAATTCTGATATGCCTTCTGGAGGTATGTTTGGGGGATTCCCACCTATGGGTGGAGCAATGAAAAATCCTTTTATGCCTGGAAGTATGCCTTCTTCTCAACCTCATAGTACTCCTAGAAATGAGATGAATCCTTTTACTACTAGTCATCAAGAGATGCCAGCAAATATTATTCCTCAAAAACCAGTTGTTAATTCAAAAGTTGAGGAAGATGATGATGACAATAATGTTAGTTTTGATGTTGATGAATTAGTACGTAAAATTGATGCTAAAATTGCAGAGTTAGAAGAGGAAGAAAAACAGAATAAATTAAAAGAAGAGAAAGAAAAAGCTTCGGCTGTTGATGAAAATAATGATTCTGTTGAAAAAGCCGATTCTTCAAGTCAAGATAGAAAAGATGTTAAAGAAGCACAAGTTGTCGATACTAAGAGTAACGGTTTAGAGTTAGATGATGACGATGACGATGATGAATTCTTTGATGACTTTTTTGATAATTAGGAGGTATATTTATGGGTACAAATTTTAAGATAGGAAGTTTTAATGCGATTGATACAACTGATGCTAAAAAGTCTACGAATTCTTCTAAAGGGAATGATGATTTTCGTAAAAGATTACTTTTATTTGGTGGAATTATCTTAGTTGGTATTATTGTTTTATTTCTTCTTTTGTTTCTTATTTCTATTTTCTTTAAAAAAACTTATTCTTATGATGATGTTGAGGCAATTATGGTAACTGCTGCGGAGAATTATTTTAAAGATCATCCTAAACGTTTACCACAATCAGAAAATCAAAGAATTGAAATTAGTGTCGATACACTTGCTTCTTCTGAATATATGAAAGAGTTATCTGAATATTTTGGTGATGATTCTTCTTGTACTGGTTTAGTTGCTGTACAAATGAATGGAGATAGTTATTTATATATTCCACAACTTTCTTGTGGTGATGATTATACTACGCAGTCTTTAAAAGAGGTTGTTAGTCAAGATGTTGTTACGGAAGGTTATGGATTATATCAGGTTGGAGATAGTTATGTTTATCGTGGTGAAGATGTTAATAATTATTTGCAATTAGATGCGAGATTATGGAGAATTGTTAAAATTACTAGTGATGGCAATTTTATGTTGATTTTAGAAGATCGCCCATATCAATCTTTCCCTTGGGATGATAGATATAATACACAAATAGGATATAATAGTGGTATGAATAATTATACTACTAGTCGTATTAAAGATACTTTAGAGGATTATTATAATATTACTGATGAAGATTCTATGCTTTTAAGTGATAAAGATAAGGGTAACTTAGTAACATTTAATTTATGTATTGGTAAAAGGAATTCATCTGATACTGCTAAAGATAATTCTATAGAGTGTTCTCAAGTTTTAGAAAATCAAAGAATTGGATTACTTACTGCTAGTGATTATATGATGGCAAGTATTGATTCTAATTGTAATACGATAGAAGCTGATTCTTGTCAAAATTATAATTATTTAGTTTCTTCTTATAAATGGTGGTTATTAACAGCTGATAATGCTACAAGTAATAAAGCTTATGGTGTATCTTCTAATGGCGTTGTTACAAGTACTACAACATCTAGTTATATGTATCCTAGAGTTGTTGTTATGTTAAATAGTAATGCTTTGTTTAAGAGTGGAAAAGGTACACTAACTCATCCTTATAAAATAAAATAGGAGTCTATTATGACAATAGATTCTTTTTTTTCATATTTTATAGTGGGTGATGTATATGAAAATTAGTATTGATGATTTATTTTCTTTAGAAAAGCCTATTTATTTAATTGATATACGGGACTCTGATAGTTACAATAGGGGACATATTCCTGGGGCTATTCATATTGTTAGTTCTGAATTAATTTATCATCCTTCTCGTTATTTGGATAAAAATAAAAAATATTATCTTTATTGTGATTTTGGATATATTAGTGAAGATGTTTGTAGAAGATTATTTATGCAAGGATATCGGGTATTTTCTATTCTAGGTGGGTATCAGAATTACTTGTTAAGAAAATAAAATTGTACTATAATAAGAATAGGTGATGCCCTTGGAAGTCGTTGAAACATTCGTTCATGTTTGTACTGAATTTATTAGTGATGGTGGATTCTTTTTTGGCTTTTTATTAGTCTTGTTAGAATCTTTTCTACCTATTTTACCTTTAGGAGTTTTTGTTGCATTAAATGTTAATGCTTTTGGACCTATTCTTGGACTATTTATTTCTTGGGTAGCAACTTGTTTAGGTTGTTTTATTTCTTATTTGTTTTTTTCTTACTTATCTTCTAATTGGTTACATAAAATCCTTTCTAATCGGGTTCTAAAGAAAGTTGAAAAAGCTATTTCTAAGTTTCAAAAAATTTCTTTTTCTAATTTGGTGTTGGTTATTGTTTTACCTTTTACACCAGCTTTTTTAGTTAATATAGTTTGTGGTATTGCTAGGGTTGGAAGAAAGAAATTTTTATTTTCTATTTTTATTGGTAAGGTATTTATGCTTATATTTTGGGGATTTGTTGGAAAAAGTTTTATTGATAGTATGACAGATATTAATACAATTATTATTCTTTCTTTTATGTTAATTGTTGCATATGTTGTTTCTAAAGTTGTCGCGAAAAGCGTTAATTTGGATTAAGGAGGTTATTATATGGATTATGTTATTTTAGGATTATTGATTGTTATACTTATTTTGGTTGTGATTTCATTATTTAAAAATATTAATGAAAGTAATATTACGGAACGCTTAGGACGTTTGGAAGTTAATTTAATGAAAGAAATGGGAGATTTTAAAAATGATTTATCTCATAGTTTAAATGAAGATTTTACTAAACTTAATGAGCAAGTGGAGAGAAGATTGTTAGCTGTTAATGAAAAAGTTAATGAACGTCTTGATCAAAATTTTGATAAGACTAATAAGACATTTATGAATGTCATTGAGCGTTTATCTAAGATTGATGAAGCACAAAAGAAGATTGAAACTTTATCTACTGATATTGTTAGTTTACAAAGTATTTTAACTGATAAAAAGACTCGAGGTATTTTTGGAGAAGTTAATTTAAAACATATTTTAACTAGTGTCTTTGGAGAGAAAAATGATTCTATTTATCGATTACAGTATACTTTAAGTACAGGGGTTATTGCTGATTGTGTGTTATTTGCTCCTAAGCCTTTAGGTACGATTGCGATTGATTCTAAATTTCCTTTGGAACATTATCAAATGATGGTAGATAAGAAATTATCTGTTGATATGCGTGCCAATTATGAGAAGATGTTTAAACAAGATATGAAGAAACATATTGATGCCATTAGTAGTAAGTATATTATTCCAGGAGAAACTGCAGATCAAGCTATTTTATTTTTACCAGCTGAAGCTATTTTTGCAGAAGTTAATGCTTATCATGCTGATATTATTGAATATGCTTATAAGAAGAGAGTTTGGATTACTAGTCCAACTACTTTGATATCTACACTTACTGTAATTCAAATGATTATAAAAAATATGGAGCGTGATAAATACACTTCTGTTATTCATGAAGAATTAAATAAATTAGGGCTTGAATTTGCTAGATATAAAGAACGTTGGGATAAACTTTCTCGTAGTATTCAAACTGTTAATAAAGATGTTGAAAATGTATCTATAACTACAGATAAGATATCTAAAAAATTTGATACTATTAATAGGGTAGAAGTTGGTGTCATTGAAAACAAGGAACAATAGTTTCCTTGCTTTTTTGTATAATTTTTCTTTTTCTTCGTATACTAAAAATGATTAAGTCATACAGTTTACTATGAAATATTTTATTATGTATTTATTTGGTATTCTGTTTATGACTATTGGTTTTTTATTTTTTATTTTGTATTTTAACTTATTTGTTTTTGGATATAGTTTAGGGGAATATTTTTTATTTTTGATGGGAAGATTTGAATGTTATTCTTTTTTATTAGGAGTTTTTTTTATTGCTTTTGCTAGTGTTCGAAAGGAGAAGAAACGATGAATTTTGTTTATGATATTTTACTTAATTTTCAAGATAAGGAGAGATTAGTGGAATTTTTTTTTTTTTTTTAGGATGATAATTTGTTGCATGTTAAAAAAATTCTTATTTTTAGGGTTCCAAGTGTAGACATTGATCATTTTTGTTTTTCTGATATTTTAGTAGAAAAAGAATTCTTGAATCAATTATATGGAAAAACAATATTATATAAAAAAGGTAAACATAAGTTTTTAGGTTGTTTATTTTGTGATTTAAATCGGGTAGTTGCTGTTGAATTTTCTAGTGAAGGGATAGTTCTTGCTAGAAGTTGTTTATTGTTAGATGAAGAAGCTGAGGTGATTGATTCAGCTAAGGATTGTGAACAGGTGGTAGTTCCTTATAAAGTCTTAAGTTTGAATTCATCATCTTCTTTTTTAACGAGAATGGAAGAATTTCAGAGAAATTATTTATATCAAGAATTTACTTTTTTATATGAAAATAAAGATATAGATAAATTGGAATATTTATATGAAGAAATTTTTGGTAGTAAACAAGTAGATTTTAGTACTAAGTATCAACAGTTAATAGATGATTTATTCAAGCATTTTGATTTTCGGTATCAGAAATTATTTCAAATTGTTAAATTAAGTTATTTAAAAAAATAAAGCATCGAATAGATGCTTTAATAGTTTATTTTCATTGCTTCTTTTACTTTCTTCATTTGTTGTTCTGCTTTTTCTTTGGCTTTTTTTGTTCCTTCTTCTAATATTTCTTTTACTTTTTCTGGGTGCTCTTCATAGTAAGCTCTTTTTTCTTTGATTGGTTTTAAGAAGTTGTTCATTGCTTCTATTAATTCTTTTTTACATTGAACACAACCACGACTTCCTTTTTTGCATTCTTGACAAATCTTTTCTGTATTTCTTTTAGTGTTTATTAAATTGTGGTAGTAATAGACCATACATATTTCAGGATTTGCTGGATCATCTTTTTTTATTTTTTGTGGGTCTGTTACAGCACTCATAATTTTTTTAGTTATTGTTTTTTCATCATCGTTTAAAAAGATGGCATTTCCTAGGCTTTTTCCCATTTTGTCGTTTCCGTCTAAGCCTTTTACTCTTTTTGTATTACTTAAAATAGCATCTGGTTCCTTTAATGTTTTTCCATAGATAGAATTGAATTTTCTAACTATCTCACGACATTGTTCAATTAATGGTAATTGATCTTCGCCAACTGGGACTATTTCTCCGTCAAAAGCAGTGATATCTGCAGCTTGAGAGACAGGGTATCCTAAAAAGCCATAAGTAATAGATTCACCATTATTTCCAAAGAGATCCTTTTTTTGAGCAATTTCAGTTTTAACTGTTGGATTTCTTTCTAGTCTTGCGACTGTTACTAGATTAGAGTAAAAAACAGTTAGTTCAGCAATTTCTGGGATTCTTGATTGAATAAAGAAATGAACTTTTTCTGGATTTAGTCCTATTGATAATAAATCAATCGTTATTTCCATTACATTTTTTCTTACTTTTTCTGGATTATTGAAATTATCTGTTAGGGCTTGTACATCTGCAATTTCTAAATAAAAGTCATAATCGTTTTGTAATTTTACATAATTTTGTCCGGCTCCAAATAGGTGACCTAAGTGTAGATTTCCAGTAGGTCTTAGTCCGGTTAATATTGTTTTTGGCATTTTATCACTTTCTTTCTTTTTTTATTTTAGCATATTTTAATTACTTTTGAATATAGAAATACTGTTTTTTTCAGGATAAAAACATGAAATAAATTATGAATAGCAGAGAAAGTCATATATTAAAAGGCTTTACTGCTATTTTTTTACTGAAAATTTGATTTTTGAGTCAAAGATAAATAACACATTATATCTACTAATCCCTTCTCAAAATTATACGATAATATTTTTCTTATTCTTCTTAGACTTATATTATTATAAAATGGTTTTACTTTATTTAGTATTCCTAGACAAAGTTTCTTAACCAATTCTAAATTCATTAATGCCTTCTTATTTACTGTAGTATTATCATCTTGTTTAAATGTAAAATCTAAATGCCAATGTAATTTATTTTCTACTGACCAATGATTTCTTATAGCCTTAGAAAATAGTTCAATATTAAGAAATAAACTTGATATATAATATCTATATTCTACTTTTGTTTCTTGTGAAGTTTCTATTGTTTTCTTTACTAAGCCTATACTATTTAACTTTTTCCATTTTTTTCTATCAAAATACCATTTAACATCTTCTGTTTGGTAGTATTCATAATGAATAAGATTTTCTCCTCTTTTTTCTTTATAGTCTAAATATGAAGAGCCAGTTTGTCCTGCTTTTATCATTTCTAATTTTTTCTCATCAAAATATAAAATTAAATCATTATAAAAGTTACCTTGATTTCCTTTTATAGGAACTACATAGTCTCCCTTTAAACTAACTACCGCTTCCACATTATCTGTTTGAGTATTTAAAGCATCCCAAGTAATAACATTACCTTTTACATTAAATCTCTTTAATATATCTGGTATGGCTGTTATTTCATTTGTTTTATCATCTATTTGCTCGCTTGCTAAACAAAT
>CALVSS010000033.1 GCA_944359095.1 uncultured Bacilli bacterium
TTAGTAAAATATACTATTTATCCTTGTAAAATAAGGGAAAGGGGTATTGGAAAGTATATAACCTTTCACAATACCTAGTCATAATAGGAGTGAGAATATGAAAAAGAAAATTATTTTATTACTAGGAATAGGAATAACAACATTATTATTAACAGGTTGTGATGGTAATGTCACAAGAGATTTAAGACATGCAGGATTTAATTTATCAACCAATGAATTTATTTGCAAAGCATTAACTCCAGCAAGTGAAAAAATAACATCAGCGGATTCTATTAGGTATACCAATGGAACATATGCCATAACAAAAAATGGAAAACTATATGAGCTATCCCTAAGTCAACCATATAGTAATAATGAAAATTGTAAAAAAATTGATTTCCCTGTAAAAGTTATAGCTTACATGGATGAGGCTGTCCTAAAAGGAGAAGATAATAAATTCTATTATGCCCCAGGAACAACAGAAGCTCCAGAATTAACAGAAATAACTACCAATGACAGTAAATACCAATTATATAGTTTATTACTAGGACAAACAACGACTAAAAAAGTAATAACTGTAAATGCCAATGACGGAATTTACTATGTTTTAGAAGAAGATGGAACCGTATATCAATATACAGTAACAAGACAAGATTATAATTCACCATACACTATAACAGCCAAAACACCAGTATATAATGAAAAAGAATATGGAAAAATTATTGATTTTAACTATGCCGGAGATTCAACCGCAACATATATAAAAACAGAAGATACCATCTATCGTATGAAAATAACAAATGAAGAAGAGTGTACCTCATACGCAGATATAGAATGTAAATATAAATTACAAAAAGATGAAACTCTAACCACATATTACAAAGACAAAATACTATATTATGGACCAACTCTTCTAATAACGACCTATGGAAAAGAATTTACGATAAATCCGTAAGTTCTTTTTTTGACTTTTCCCTTATTTTATGATAAAATAAGAGCAATTTAAGGGGGATATTTATGAATAATTTATTTATCAGTAATTTAAACGAAAAGGACACAAATCATTTTACATCAAATCAAGGATTATATTTACGAAAAAAAGGTGATAAAGTTTTTAAAAAACTATGTAATCTTTTTACAAATGCCAATATTATAAGAATGAATCTAGGAGAAAACATGACAGATGATGAATACTATGCATCTTTAGATACAAAAAAGATTCCACTTTCTAATTATGATTTAAAAGAGGGAAAAAATAATATTATACTCGAAAGATATCCAAAACTAGAAAAAGATGAATCTTATATATTTGTATGCAACCATACCTGTCCTGAGGATATTGAAACAGTATTAAATATTATTGATAGAAATGCATATTTGGTATTAGGCTCAGTAAAGACATTAAGAGAAGAGATGGATGGTTATTTAGTGTGGTTAAATGGAACATTACCATTTGATATTTCTGACCAAAGTCAAAGAAAAGAAGTAATTCCCAAATCTGAACGTATTTTAAAAACAAACAGTATCCTAATATTTCCAGAAGGATCACATAATTTAAATCCTAATAAATTAATTAATCCACTATTTGATGGACCAATTAATATGGCTTTAAATTCTGGTAAAAAAATAGTATTATTAACATTGATTAGAGACAGTGAAAAAAATATATCATATGTTGATGCTAGTAATCCTATTGATGTAGAGAAAATGAGTAAAGAGATGAATAATGGATTAGTATGTAATACTGAAAAAGAACAAGTGAAAAAAATGACTTCTATATTAAGAGATAAAATGGCAACATCAGTAATGTATATTTTATTAAGACATGATGATATGATAAAAAGAAATCAATATAGAAATGTAGAAGCATATCTAAGAACAATGAAAATTTATGATTCATTTAAAAGATTAGATTGGAAGGTTCAAGACGATTTTGCAGGAGAATTTAAAACTAAAATTACGAAAGACGAAAAAGAGTATCAAGCAATTATAAGAGATATGTCATTATTAACGAAAAAGAATAAAAATCTTACCTTTAATGAAGATTATTGGGCAAACTTAGAAAAAGATTTAGAAAACAAAAACATTCCTAAAGTAATGAAAGAATATGCTAAAAAACTAGTAAAAATAAAAAATAGATAATACTAAAACACTATTGCAAAAATACTAGAAGTCTATTAATATAATAATAGAGGCGATAGTTATGTTGGAATTTGAAATCCCATTTGTTTGTTTAATTTTTACTACTCTTATTTCAATTATATTTTTTATCAAAAAGAAAGTTAATTTAGAAGAAAATTACTATTATAAAAACATATTAATATTTACATTATTAGTAAACATGTCTAACTTTATCTCACACTATTTAGCCAGTGTTTTTGCAAAAAATGGAATTAGTCCGTGGTTTGGTGCCTTATTTGCTTGGATAAATAAAGTAGGATCAATTTTTATTATCATTATAACAATTAACATCTTATCATATATCTTATATATTACATTTAAAAAATATCGTGATTATTTTAAAATAAATAAAAAAATTAATTATTTATTATATTTAATTATTGGTATATTAATTCTATCTTTAAATTTTGATGTATACAAAGTGGGAGATATTACAAGTGGAAAAGGTTCTGCAGTTATACTTACTTTTTCCCTTGTTTTTATTAATTTACTTTTATCTTTTATTATTGCAATTCTTAATGTAAAAAAATATGATAGAAGATATTATGCAATTTATTTCATTATTCCATTAATCGCTCTATTAGGTATTTTTGTTATGTTTCACCCACAATTTAATATTTATGATTTAATATTAAGTTTATTATGTTATTTAATGTATTTTACTATTGAAAATCCAGATATAAATATGATAACAAAATTAAATATTGCTAAAGAACAAGCAGAACGTGCCAATCATGCTAAAAGTGATTTTTTGTCTAGTATGTCACACGAAATACGTACACCATTAAATGCCATCGTAGGCTTATCAGAAGATTTAAAAGAAAATAAAGATTGTCCAACTTCAATGAAAGAAGATTTAGATGATATTTTATCAGCTTCTAGAACATTACTAGAAATTGTAGGTAACATCATGGATATAAACAAAATAGAAAGTAATAAACTAGAAATAATAAGTACCTCTTATAATCCTAAGAAAGAATTTACTACATTAGCAAGAGTATTAGAAACACGAATAGGAGATAAGCCAATAGACTATAGAATAAAAATTGCAGAAGATATTCCTTATCATTTAATAGGGGATAAAGCACATGTAAAACAAATTATAAATAATCTATTATCTAACGCTATTAAATATACCGAACAAGGTTTTGTAGAAATGAATGTAAGGTGTATTAATAAAAACGATACCTGTCTATTAATTATTAGTGTTAGAGATAGTGGACGTGGAATTAAAAAAGAAAATATCAGTAAATTATTTACAAAATTTGAACGCTTAGATATTGAAAAAGATACAACAACAGAGGGTACTGGGTTAGGACTTGCTATTACTAAAAAGCTAGTTGATATGATGGGAGGAACCATTAACGTAGAAAGTAGATACAAAGAAGGATCAATTTTTATGGTTCAACTACCTCAAAAAATAGATCAGAAAACAAAACCAGTAACAGATAATACCCAAGAATTATTAATGAAAAAAGAAATAGATATTAGTAATAAAAAAATATTAGTAGTAGATGATAATAAATTAAATATTAAAGTAGCCAAAAGATCATTAGAAAGTCTTCACGTCCAACAAGAAGAATGCTATAGCGGTCAAGAATGTATCGATAAAGTGAAAGCTGGAAGTAAATATGATATAATACTAATGGACATTATGATGCCTGGAATGAGTGGAATTACAACACTACAAAAATTAAAAGAAATAGATAATTTTTCCACACCAGTCATTGCTGTAACCGCAGACGCCGTTGCTGGTTCAGATCAAAAATACTTAGAAGCAGGTTTTACTGATTATATATCAAAACCATTTACAAAAGAACAAATTAAAGAAAAAATAGAAAAGGTTTTGGCTTCAAAAGAAAAAGACACAATAGAAATATTATAATGGGGGAAAAGATATGAAAATTGCAGAAAATTGGAAAGACTATGAATTAATTGCCACCTCACGAGGAGAAAAATTAGAACGCTGGAAAGATGTATATTTACTAAGACCAGATCCTCAAGTAATTTGGGATGAAGGAAGCCTTTTAGAAAAATATCATGATAAAATTCATGCTGTTTATCATAGAAGTAATAAAGGTGGAGGTTCCTGGGAAAATTTAAAAGCATTACCAAGTACCTGGAAAATAAACTACAAGAATTTAACATTTAATATCAAACAAATGGGATTTAAACATACTGGACTATTTCCAGAACAAGCTGTTAATTGGGATTTTATGATAGATAAAATAAAAAAAGAAAATAGGAAAATAAAAGTATTAAATTTATTTGCCTATACCGGAGGAGCAACGATAGCTTGTCTATCAGCAGGAGCTTCTGTGACACATGTAGATGCTTCTCGTGGAATGGTAGACTGGTGTAAAGAAAATGTCAATGCTAACGGACTAGAGCAAAAAGAAATTAGATATTTAGTAGACGATGTAATAAAATTTGTCAAAAGAGAAATTAGACGAGGAAATCACTATGACGCTATCATTATGGACCCACCAAGTTATGGAAGAGGAGCAAATAAAGAAGTATGGGATATTGAAAAAAGTCTAAATTATTTAGTATCTTTATGTACAGAAATATTATCAGATGACCCACTATTTTTCTTAATTAATTCTTATACAACCGGATTATCATCTACAGTATTAAAAAATATATTAACACTTACAGTAGATAAAAAGAAAAAAGGTATGATTACTTGTGGAGAAATCGGTCTAAAAGGAACGCAAGATAACTTAGTCCTACCATGTGGAATCTATGGAAGATGGGAAAAAATAGATGAAGATTAATGTACTATACGAAGATAATCATATATTAGTAGTAGAAAAACCAATCAATATGCTAAGTCAAAGTGATAATACAAAAGATTTAGACTTATTGACTTTAGCAAAGCAATATATTAAAGAAAAATATCAAAAACCAGGAAATGTTTATCTTGGACTTGTACACAGACTTGATAGACCAGTAGGTGGTGTGATGGTATTTGCGAAAACATCAAAAGCTGCAGCAAGATTATCTAAAGAGATTGCCGAACATAAAGTAAAAAAATATTATTTAGCCGTAGTAGATGGAATCATAAAAGAAGATAGCGGTTGCTATCACGATAAGATAAAACGTCTTTCTAATGGAAATAGTATCATTAGTAAAGATGGAAAAGATGCTATTTTAGAATATGAAGTTTTAAAAAGAAATGAAAAAGTAAATAAAACTCTAGTAAAAATATCCTTGAAAACAGGAAGACATCATCAAATAAGAGTTCAATTTGCCTATCATAAACACTATCTATGTGGTGATCAACGCTATGGAAAACAAGATAAAAAACAAATTGCCTTATTTGCTTATCGTTTAGAATTTATTCATCCAACAACAAAAGAAAAACTAACATTTCAAATATTACCACCCCAAATTGATTATTGGACAGACTTTACAGTGTCAAGTGTTGTACAATAGATAAAAAGATTGCAATTGCAATTTTTTTTTGCTATCATATTATTAGAATAAAAAGTAGAGGAGTCGATAGAATATGGATTTTAGTTTAGAATGGTTTATGACAATACCAGGATTATTAATATCAGGAGGAGTATTATTATTACTAATTGCTTTAATTCTTTTAATTGTAACTGGTAAAAAGAAGAAAAAAGGAGATAAAGAGTCTGTTGCTGCAGAACAACCAGCACCAGCTGCTCCTCAAGCAGAAGTTACAACTCCTCAAGTAGAAGTTGCTACACCAACAACTGCACCAGTAACAGGAGCTGTACCAGAAATGAATTCTCCAGCAGTTTCAGGAGGAAGCATTATGGATATGCCTGCACCAACAGTTCAACAACCTCAACAACCAATGGATATGAATGCAGTAAATATGGGAATGACCAGTGTCAATATGTCTGTTCCAACAGCAAATGCACCAATGGATCCTATGGCTCAACCAACAGTTCAAGAAATGCCAGCTGCTGCTCCAACTCCAGGACCAGTAGAAGTTATGTCTAGTGTAGAAACAACACCAGCTGTAACACCAATGGCTGCTCCTGCAGTGGATGTAATGCCAAGTGTAGAGCCTACACCTGTAGCACCAGTAGTTGATGTACAACCAACTCCAACAGTAGATGTAATGCCAACGATAGAACCAACACCAGCTGTAACACCTGTAATACCTGAAGTAACACCTGCAATAAATGCAATGCCAAGTGTAGAGCCAACACCTGTAGCACCAGTAGTTGATGCACAACCAACTCCTACAGTAGATGTAATGCCAACGATAGAGCCAACAGTTGCTCCAATGCCTACCATTACACCTAGTGTTCAAACAACAGAAACACTTGCACAAAGCCCAATCTTCCAAAATGCTCCTGCCGTTGAACCAGTAACTCCAGTGGAAGTAGCTGCAGTAAATCCTGCTCCACAACCAGTTCCACAAATTCAACCAACACCAGTAGTAGAAGAGAAGAAAGCTCCAGTAATTTATGGCGGAGCAAATCCAATTGTTCCTGAAATAAATATTGAAGAACCAAAGCATCAAATCTATGGTGGAGCAAATCCATTAGAAAATACCCAATCAATTCCAATTTCTAATTTAGTAGGACCTCAACAAACAGTTGCTCAAACACCAACTCCAGAGCCAACAATTGTAGTTCCTCAACAAGCTCCAACTAATAATCAACCTGTAAATTTTGGACAATAAAACAAAAAAGCTTAATGCTTTTTTTCTTTATCAATGACAAGAAAAGCAATAATAATAATTTATGCCATAATTATTGGCTTAGCAATTGGAATGATAGTATTAAATAACCACAAAACAGAAACAGGAATTATAAAGTTTTCTAAAGTAGGGCTAGCAACAGCAACAACAAATGTCTTAGCCCCAAAAATTGCAACAGGTGATTTAGTAATTATAAACACGGAAATAAAACAATTATCTAAAGGAAATATAATTACTTATATAACGAAAAGAAATGGAAAAACATTAGTAGAAACAAATCAGATAGTAGCAATCACCCAAGATGTAAATAACAAAAATATTTATTCCCTAAAAAATAAAGATGGAACAATAGAAAATATTGATGATAGTTGTATTTTAGGATGTTATCAAGTAAATATTCCTATATTAGGTACTGTAATAAAATATATGACAACTCAAGATGGATTTTTAACCATAACTTTAGTTCCCTCAGTAACAGTATTTTTATTAATTCTATTTAATTTTGTAATAAATTTATTAAAACCCCAAAAATATTAAGACCAAACTTGGTCTTTTCTTTTTTTTTAAACGATTTAATGTTATAATGAATCTAGGTGATAAAATGAAGAAAGTCGCTATATTATCTTTACATTTAGGCTATGGTGGAATAGAAAAATCAATTGCTGCTTTAGCAAATATTCTTTGTGAAAAATATCAAGTAGAAATTATATGTATTTATAAATTATATGAACAACCTGCATTTGATATTGATAAACGAGTAAAAATAAAATATTTAATAGAAAGTAATTTACCAATTAAAGTAGCAAACTATAAAATCTTATTACGTCATGGACATCTTATAAAATTAACTAAAAAACTAACTGAAGACTATTTCTCAAAACTAAAATTTATAACATTCTTTAAAGACGCTTTTTCAGGTATTTTTATGTACCGAAAACGTTATAAAGTAATGAAAAAAGCAATTATGAATAGTGATGCTGATATTATGATTTCAACTAGAACATTTTTAAATGAGTGGTTATCATTATATGCCAAACCAGGAGTAATGAAAATAGGATGGGAACATAATCATCACCATAATAATGAAAAATATGCTATTGATGTAGTAAGAAGTAGTAAGAATTTAGATTATTTTGTCTTAGTTTCACAAGACTTAACAAAATATTATAAAAAGAAATTAAGAAAATATGCTTGTCAATGCATCTATATTCCTAATATGTTAGATAATGTTCCAAAACGACTTGCTCCATTAAAAGAAGAACGATTAATATCCGTAGGAAGACTATCAGCAGAAAAAGGCTTTATGGATTTATTAAAAATATTTAATCAACTTTCTAAAAAACATCCAACATGGCATTTAGATATTATAGGAGATGGACCAGAAAAAGAAAAATTACAAGAATATATAAAAGCAAAAGATCTAAAAGAAAAAGTAACATTACACGGCTTTCAATCAAAAGAATATATTGATAAAGTACTAAATAAATCTTCTCTTTATATTATGACATCTTTTACAGAATCCTTTGGAATTGTCTTATTAGAAGCTATGTCACATGGTATCCCATGTCTTGCCTTTTCATCAGCAGAAGGGGCAAGAGAAATTATCAGTAGTGGTAAAAACGGATATATTATAAAAAATAGAAACGCTCAAGCAATGATAAAAAAAATAGAAGATCTAATGAAAAAAGAAGAAATAAGAAAAAAAATGGGGAAAGAAGCTAGAAAAAGTATACAGCGCTATACCAAAGAAGTGGTACAAGAAGACTGGTATAATTTATTAGAAAAGAAGGTAGAAAAATGAAAAGAAATGTTTTATTTATTTCCTCAACCGGAGGACATCTAGATGAATTAATGCAATTATCCCCACTATTTAAAAAATATGATTATCATATTATTACTGAAAAAACAAAATCAAATTTAAAGTTAAAAGATAAATACAAAGATAAGATTGACTATTTAGTTTATGGAACAAAGAAAAATATGTTAACGTATCCATTTAAATTATTATATAATTCATTTAAAAGTTTATACTTTTATATAAAGTTTCATCCAGACTACATCATTACAACAGGAACTCATACTGCTGGACCTATGTGTTGCATTGGCAAAATATTAGGAAGTAAAATTATCTATATTGAAACATTTGCCAATATAACGACTAAAACATCTACAGGGAAATTACTATATCCTATAGCAGATCATTTTATCGTTCAATGGAAAAAAAAAAAAAAAATATATCCTAAAGCAATAGATGGAGGTTGGATTTATTAATGATACTAGTAACATTAGGAACACAAGATAAAACATTTGAAAGACTACTAAAAGCTATAGATCAAGCTATAGAAA
Source organism: uncultured Bacilli bacterium (assembly GCA_944359095.1). Classification (GTDB taxonomy): domain Bacteria; phylum Bacillota_I; class Bacilli_A; order RF39; family UBA660; genus Faecimonas. The sequence goes on from CALVSS010000033.1 coordinate 9,191, forward strand.
AAGGAGAAATTAAAGATAAAGTAATTGTCCAAGCAGGAAACACAAAATATGAATCAAAAAATATGGAAATATTTAATTTTTTAAGTCCAGAAGAATTAAATAAATTAATAAGTAAATGTGATTTACTAATTACCCATGGAGGAACAGGCTCTATTTTAGCCGGAATAAAAAAAGGTAAAAAAGTAGTGGCAGCAGCAAGATTAAAGAAATATAAAGAACATGTAAATGATCATCAAAAACAAATTATTAAAGAATTTGAAAAAGAAGGTTATTTAATAGAATTAAAAGACTTTAATCAAGTAGGAAAAACCCTAAAAAAGGTAGAAAAGTTTAAACAAAAACCATTTAAAAGTAATACTTTAAATATGATAAATTTATTAGAAAATCTAATAGAAGAAGATAATCATATATCTTGGTATAACAAACTAAAAGAAATTATTTGGTATGGCTTTTTCGGAGTGTTAACAACATTAATTAATATCATAAGTTTCTATTTATTAGATAAAACAGGAATGAATGTTTATGTAAGTAATTTCTTTGCTTGGTTTATTTCTGTATTATTTGCCTTTATAACAAACAAATTATTTGTATTTAACTCTAAATCATTAAATAAAAAAGTACTAATGAAAGAAATGTTTTCATTCTTCTTCTTCCGTATATTATCTCTTGGTATAGATATGGCTGGAATGTATATATGTATTAGTTTAATGAAAGTAAATAAAATGCTATCTAAAGTCATCATGAATGTAATTGTAATTATTGCAAATTATATCTTTAGTAAAGTATTTATTTTTAAAAAGTAAGATGAAAAACATCTTATTTTTTTTGCCTAATTGCTGTCAATTATAAATTCTACTCTATACAAAAAAAGGAAAAAATGATACGATATAAAATGATAGGGTAGTGATAGAATGACAAAACAAGTAAAAATATTATTTGGTTTAGGAGTATTTTTAATTTTACTTGGAATAACAACAAATTTTACTATGGGGTTTAAACAAGATAAAAAAGAAGTCTCTAAAAGAATGAAAGTAGTAAACAGTACTTATGAAGCTTTTAAACAAGAAACACAAAATTTTAGTCAAGCGAGAGATAATTTATATGATAATGTTTTTTCAGAATTATACTTTGAAACATTAAATTTAACAATAAATAACTGCTTAATAGAACTACAAAAATATGAACAAGAATTAGATAAAGTAGGACTAACAGCAGAAAAAATGAAAGAAAATTGTAGTAATATTTATTTTCCAAATTCAACAACCAATACCCAGTGCCAAACATATGCATTGTCATATGAAGAAATGGTTAATTATTTTATAAATGATATTAAACAAGTAAATGATAATATAGAAGAATATAATAAATACAATCAAGAAAATAATACAGGAGTAGCTCCTATTCAAAAATATAATACAACAAAAAAATATATAGATTTTAATAACGATAAAAAATATTCAGGAAAGGAAGACTTTTAGTGTATGAATGGAAGTAAGAATGAAGTAATAATAACACCACTATATAGTATTCCTCCAAAGAAGGAAAAAGGTAAAAAAGAAAGAAAGAAAAAAGAAAAAACTAAAAAAGAAAAAATAACAAAAAAGAAATGGAGTATTAAGAAAAAAGTAGCTATCTTTGGTAGTACAACAATAGTATTAGGACTATCCGTTTTATTGTTTTTATTTTATGGTCCTTGGCCAGGATTTCGTAATTTTTGGATTACCAGTGCTATGACTACAATGTCACATCAATATCTAGCAACATGGTTTTACAGTGATGAAACAATTGCTAAAGTCCTTGCTTCTAATAAAATAATTGAAGTAGGAGAAGTTAGTAATCCAGATTTAATAAAGTTTAGAGAATATAGTGGCAATATGATGATATATAAAAATAAATATGATAAAGAGATTTTAACGAAAGACAAAGGAAACGATTTATATAAAGTTATTAATGTCAGTGGAAAAACATATCAAGGATTTTTAGTAGCAATCTATGATCCATCTAAAATATCTATTGCAACAACACAGTATCTTGGACAACGAGGAGAAGCAATTACTGATGTTGCTAAAAGAGAAAATGCAATAATCGCTATGAATGCTGGAGGGTTTTATGATCCAGATTGGAATTCCAATGGAGCATTACCACATGGAACAGTTATTCAAAATGGCAAAATAGTAAGTGACTTTCAAGATGCTAATATGGGTGGAGGATTTATTGGTTTTACGAAAGATAATAAATTAGTCTTAGGTAAAATGACCAAAGAAGAAGCTCTACAAGTAGGATATAGAGATGCTGTAGAATTCGGACCATTTTTAATTGTTAATGGAAAAAGTTCCTTCATTAAAGGAAATGGTGGATGGGGAATTGCTCCACGTACTGCCATAGGTCAAAGAAAAGATGGAATTGTTTTATTCCTAGTAATTAATGGAAGACTTCCAAGTAGTATTGGCGCTGATATGGTAGATTTAACAGAAATCATGGAAAACTACGGAGCCTATAATGCAGCTAATCTAGATGGTGGATCTTCTAGTGAGTTAGTAATAAAAAATCAAATTATTAACACCCCAGTAGCTGGAGGAAAAGACGGATTAAGAGATATGTCTACTTTTTGGATAGTAAAAGAATAAAGTATGATATAATAAAAAAGAGGGAGTATCATGGAATTATATGCAAGACCAGTAACAATATTTGATGAACAAAAAGTAACAGACTTTTCTAGGGAGCATCATAATTTCCTTGATAAAATTACCGCAGGGGACTGTTCCTTAATTTTAGGAAAATCATACGACGATTATGATAATTTCTACGACTGGTTAAAAGAAGAACAAA
>CALVSS010000034.1 GCA_944359095.1 uncultured Bacilli bacterium
AATCTCCTTTATGTTCTCTAGGATGATATTTTTTATAATCACTCGCAACTTTTTTTTTTTTTTTTTGAGTATAAATCTTAGTTGTTGAAATATCAGAATGTCCTAACATCTCTTGAATACTCCTCAAATCAGCACCACGACTAAGTAGATGAGTCGCAAAACTATGACGTAAGGTATGAGGAGAAACCATAGGATTTAAACCTTTATCAACTAATAATCCCTTTAAAATTTTAAAGAATCCCTGTCTCGTAATTTGTTTACCATGATTATTTAAAAACAGAGCTTCTTCTTGCCTATGATTTTTAATTAATAAATGTCTACATTCTAAATATAATCTTAAATAATAAATTCCATACTCACCAATAGGAATTTCTCTTTCTTTACGACCTTTCCCCATAATACGAAGTAAGCCATTCTCTAAATCTACTTGGCTCATTGTAAGACTTACTAATTCACTCACTCTAAGTCCAGCACCATACATTAATTCTAACATAGCTTTATTACGATAGTCAAATGGCGTAACCAAGTTAATATCTAAAAGGTGGTCCACTTCTTCAATACTTAACGCCCTAGGTAATCTCTTTTGCAATTTAGGACGAGATACAAATAAAGAAACATCATCTTTAACAATATTTTCTTTAATTAAATACTTATGGAAGTTTTTAATCACCGTCAAGTTATGAGCAATAGTACTAGTACTTTCCTGACTACCCCTATCTTTTAAAAACTCTTTAATATCATCACTACGAATATCTTTAACCTCAAAAATATTTCTAGACTTTAAAAAAGAACAATAAATATCTAAATCATTTTGATAACTTTTTACTGTTTGATCAGTAAGACCTTTTTCAAAAAGACAATATTGAATAAAGTCTTGACAACTATCCTCTATTTTCATAATATCACCTTTAATAAGTATAAAATAAAATACATAAAAAAACAACTAAGAGGAAATTGAAAAAGAAGTAAATTTATAATATAATAAAGCATAGAAATGATGAGGTAAAAACTATGAATAAACCATTAGCATTAAAACTTGCTCCTAAAACTTTATCAGAAGTAATAGGACAACGTCATTTAATTGGTGAAGGAAAAATATTAACAAACTTAGTAAAAAGCAAAAAAATATTTTCTATGATTTTATATGGAAAACCAGGAATAGGAAAAACTTCAATTGCGAATGCTATTGTCAATGATTTAGGTGAAAGATATCGCTTTTTAAATGCTACAGTAAATACAAAAAAAGATTTAGACATTGTAATAGAAGAAGCTAAGATGTATGGTGGCATAATCTTAATTATGGATGAAATTCATCGCCTAAATAAAGATAAGCAAGATATCTTATTGCCACAATTAGAAAGTGGTTTAATTACTTTAATAGGTATGACAACTTCTAATCCATATCATGCCATTAATCCAGCGATTAGAAGTAGATGCCAATTATTTGAATTAAAAGAATTAGATACAAAAGATATTATAGAAGGCTTAAAAAAGGCCATAAAACACCCAGATTTAAGTGGAATTGAAATTGATGATAAAAGTATTGAGTTAATAGCAAAACTCTCAGGAAATGACTTAAGATATGCTTATAACCTATTAGAAGTTGCTTACTACTCTACTGATGATAAAAAAATAACAGAAGAAAAGATAAGAAAGATAAATAATAAACCAGTCTTCTTCTCTGATAAAAACGGCGAAGGTCATTATGATGTATTAAGTGGTTTACAAAAATCAATTCGTGGAAGTGATGTTAATGCTTCCCTACACTATCTAGCAAGACTAGTAGTAGAAGGAGACTTAGATTCCATCTATAGAAGATTATCCGTCATTGCCTATGAAGATATAGGTCTAGCAAATCCAGCCATTGGTCCAAGACTAGATGCTGCTATCAATGCTTGTGAAAGAGTTGGCCTACCAGAAGGAAGAATACCGTTAGGTACTATAGTAATCGAAATGGCATTATCACCAAAAAGTAATACAGCCCACACAGCTTTTGATGAAGCTATCAAAGATATAGAAGAAGGAAATGTAGGTACCATACCTGCCCACATAAAAACAAACTCCCCTCTTTATAAATATCCCCATGACTATAAAGGAGCATATGTAGTACAACAATATTTACCAGATAAATTAAAAAACAAAAAATATTATCATCCAAAATCTCTAGGTTATGAAAAAAACATCAAAGAAATCTATGAACGTTTAGAAAAAATAAAAAGTCAAGGAAATTAATCCTTGGCTTTTTATATAACATTTAGTGTTTACTTTGTAATAATACAAAAAGACTAGTAATAATGGATACAATCAAATATAATATATTATTAAATAAAAATAACGAAATAGAAAAAAGAATAGTACGAAAAAGTAAGAAATAACTAAATATAAAAATAATAGATCGAATAAATATAGTAAAAATACAAATTACAACAAGTAGATGAACAAAATTCTTTTTATAAGATTTTCGTAATAGCAAAAACTCAAAAGAATGCTCCCATTCACTAGTAAAAAAAGTATAAGTAATATAAATATGACAACATACTTGAAATAGCATCCATAGAATTTTAATTTCCTCTTGATATGGAGGTAATCCTAGTAATATTCTAAATAACGAACTATCAATAGGTAAGCTTACCATATAAAGTATAAAGATAAAATATATAAATATATAAACAACAAATAATAATAAATATTGCTTTTTTAAAGATTGTAACAAACGAAACAAATTATATTTCATAAAACACCACTATTTAGTATGAACTTCTCCAGCATCAAAACAATAAATAAAATCTGATAAATTATCTAAATCTTCTTTGATATGAGTAGAAATAATAATAAGTTTACCTTTTTCTTTTTCTGCTTTTAAAATATTACTTATTTTTGTAACACTATTAGCTTCTATACCATTAAATGGTTCATCCAAAATAATGATATCAGGATCTTCCATTAACACTTGAGCAATTCCTAATTTTTGCTTCATTCCTAAAGAATACTCAGAATATTTTTTATCTTTTTCTTCGTATAAATTAACATTTTTTAAGGTTTTATCTATTTCTTTTTTTCCTATTTTATTTTGAATTTTTGCTAACAATTCCAAATTCTCATAACCAGTTAATTCTGGAAAGAAATTAGGCTTTTCAATTAAAGCTCTCATATTCAAAAGATATAAATTATCTTTATCATAGCATTTATGATCAAATAATATTTCCCCGGAAGTTGCTTTATAAAGTCCACACAATATCTTTAAAAATACACTTTTTCCAGAGCCATTTCTACCACTTAACCCATAGATATGACCACTCTCAAAAAATGCATTCACATTATTTAGTACCATAGTTTTCTTAAATCTTTTACTAACATTCTTTACTTCTATCTTCATAATACCCTCCTACTTATTTTTCTCACATTGTATCACTAATTTTTCTTTATTTTTATATACCAAATAAACAATAACAAATGAAATAACTAAAAAACTAATATTTACAAGAAATAATGACCCTATACCATATAAATCATTAAAACCAAAAATATCCATAATATTAAATATCATTCCTAGTTCCATATGAAATATTCTCTGTAAAATGATAACCCTAACAACCGTCTCTAAGAATATTTCAAGCGCAAAGAATACAATATAAGATAGAATGATACAAGGAATAAATTTATGTTGAAATCTTGCAACTACTAAAGAAATATTAACATAAATCATAGATACAATTACAACGTTTAATAAATAAAGAGCAAGAAATAAAACCGGATAATAAATAAGATTAGTATTCCAGCCATAATTATAAACTATCGAATATTCTGGGGTCAAAGAGTAATTCATTAACAAAGGAATCATTAAAACTATAGCAAGCACAGGTAATATCCAAAGATATTTATAAGCAGTAAATAACATTTTTTTAATAAAGTTTCGATAACTTTCTCTTAAATTAGTATTCATAATATATTTATTCCTTAACATTTTACAAATAGGAATCATTGGTGGAATAATAACAATTAAAAATAGAAAATAAGCAAAGGGTTGTACATACCACACTAACACATCTGAAAATCCAGAATAAAAATCTGGGTCAATCACTTTATTAGTAAGTATTTCATGACAAAAATTCTTTTCTTTCTCATCAGTAATAGTCTCAGTCTTACATCGTTCTATGTAATAATTTCTAGTATCAGCTGTTTTTTGATAATCTTTCATAAGTTGATAATCTTCATAAAGAAAAATAGTTCCAAACACCAAAAGTATAATTATCACAATCATATTTCGTTTCAAAAATCTTTTCATAAGACACCTCTCAAGTCTTTTATATAGTAAATTAATTTCTACATTCATTTTACCACTGACCATGAAAAAAGATAATAAAATTACCAATTAAAAAGTTCATTGACAAAATACTTGTCAAATGAACTTTATTTTTATGTATTTTCTAATATAAATAATTCTACTAAAAACCATCCATCAACATCGGTTGATTTCATTTTTAAATCCATATCTGAAAGTTTTCTTAAAATAACACCTAATTCTTTTAAACTATAATATCTAGTAAGTTCTCTAGTTTTTTGAATACGATAAGGCTTTTCTCCTAAAAAATCTGCAATTTGTTGATTCGTCTTTCGCTCATTTTCTAATAATTTTACTTGATACATAATTAAAAACTGACTAGCTAACAATCCAACTAATGGAATAGCATCAACAGAATATTTTTGTAATTCATAATATTTATTTAGAGCTTCTTTTTTATTTTTAGATGCAAGTACTCTAACAAAATCAAATGTAAGTTCACGACTATCTCCTAGTTTTTTTATTACTAATTCTTCTACATCAGCCTTTGTTATTTTATGATTAGTACTAAGTAATTTTAATTTACAACATTCTTGATGAAGTCTTCCAATATCTTCTAAACAATCTTGAACAAGTAATGAAACAACCCCTTGTTCTAAATCGAAACCTTTTAATTCATTTTTAACAAATTGATTAGCATTTACTTCTAAGGGTATAATTTCTAATAATTTTTTTAATTCTTTCGTAATCTTTTTTGTATTATTTAATTTAGTAGCAGTAACAAAAACTAAAATATCATCTAATGGATTTTTAAAATATTTAAATAGATGTTCTAAATCTTTATCTTTATTATCACTTGGATAAGACTCTATATGAGAAATAATGATTGTTTTCTTTTCTGAAAAAAGTCCATAAGTATCTAAATCTTCTAAAGCTTGAGATAAAGGGACTTCCTCTAAATCATAATTATGAATAATATCCATAGGGAATCCCTTTTCTTTAACAATTTCTTTTATTTTTAACGAAATAAGATAATTATCTTCACTTTCTAATAAATAATTATTTTTCATCCTTCAACGCTTTCTCAATATAAGTATAAATACTTGGTAAAAATTCTTTCGTCTTTCCTCCACCTTGAGCAAATGTAGGACTTCCACCACCATTACCTTTAGATTGAACAGCAGCTTCTTTAACAATTAATCCACTATTTAAATGACAACTACTACGTGATAAGAAATTAATACTTCCATCGTCTTTGACATTAGCAAAGAAAACAAATCCAGTACCCATCTCTTCAATCATCGCATCAGCGACACTCTTAAGAAGATTAACATCTTTATTTTCAACTGTCATTAAAAGACCAAAAGTACCGTTATAATCTTTAATATGTTCTCTATAAATATCTAAATTAGAAAGTACTTGTTTTTCTCTTAATTGTTGATATTTCTTTTCTAAATCTCTAACTTCTTGTTGTACATATTGTAATTCATTACGATTAAAGATAATGTCTTTATAAGATTCTGGTTTACTATGATCAATATCTACATCAAACTCTAAATGAATTCCTACTTCTTTAGCTTCATCTATAATTTCTTTTGCTTTCATTAATAATTTAATCATTTCATCATTATAAGGCTTAATAATATCAAATAAAGTATCTTCAATTTTTGCTCCAGTAACAGCTTCAATACGGTATAAATTACTTCCTTTAGATTCATAGGAATAGATAGCAAACTTGCCAATATCTCTGGTATTAGAAGCATGAGTACCTCCGCATAACTCCATAGATTTTCCTATTTTAACAACCCGAACAACATCCCCATATTTTTCATCAAATAAGGCCATAGCACCTAATTGTTTAGCTTTATCAATAGGCATAACTTCTGTAGATACAATAAGATGTTTATCAATCATATCATTAACAAAATTTTCAACTTCAATAATCTTATCATCTGTCATCTTACCAGCATAAGTAAAGTCAAAACGAAGTTTATCTCCATCTACATAACTACCTGCCTGTCTAATCTGACTAGAAACGCATTGTTGTAAAGCATATTGTAACATATGAACACTAGAGTGATTAGCTTCTGTTCTTTTACGACGATCTTTATCCAAAATAATTTCACATTCATCATCAACAGAAATTACTCCATCCAATAATTTAACTTTATGAATATGTTGTCCATTAGGAGCTTTAAAACAGTCTAATAAACGAGCTTTAAAGTTTTTACCTATAATCATACCAGTATCACTAACTTGTCCACCAGATTCAGCATAGCAACAAGTTCTCTTTAAAGCAATATAACAATCATGATTACTAGATGGAACAGTAGTATCTTTAGAAAATATTGCAATAACATGAGTCTTTAAACGATAAATGCCATAGACAAATTGACTATCCTCTTTAAAATCAAGTAATACTTTCTTCTGACTAGCCATAGCCGACTTATTCTTAGCATTCTTTTTAGCCATTTCTCTTTGCATTTTCATATATTTATCGAATTCTTCCTTAGATACAGTATAGCCAAGTTCTTTTAAATACTCCTCTGTAAGTTCAAATGGGAATCCATAAGTATCATACAATTTAAAAGCATCTTCTCCACTAATAGTACCATCAAGAGAAGAATCAACAAGTTCTTTTAATCTCTTTTCTCCAGCTTCCAAAGTCTTTAAGAATAATTTTTCTTCTTCTAAAACCATAGTCTCAACAGTAACCCATTTTTCAGTTAAATAAGGATAAGCATCTTTCATAGTTTCTACAACTTCAGAAACAAGTTTATATAAGAAAGGTCCTTCTAGTCCTAAATTTTTACCAAAACGTACACTACGACGTAATAGACGTCTTAAAACGTATCCACGACCATTATTATCAAAGAAAGCACCATCAGCAAGAGCAAAAGTAATTGCTCTAATATGATCAGCGATAATTTTAAATTCTTTTTGACCAGTATAACTAAATCCCACTAACTCTTCAATATGTTTAATAATTGGTTGGAATAAGTCTGTTTCAAAATTACTATCCACATTTTGAAAAATACAACACCATCTTTCAAGACCAGCTCCAGTATCAATATTTTTACTTGGAAGTTCTTTATATTGATCTCTTGGAACACCAGGCTTAGAATTAAATTGACTAAAAACATTATTCCAAATTTCTACATAACGCTCTTGGTCTTCATCTTTTTTAAACTTTTCTAAAGCATCATGATTAGGATCATATTTTTCTCCACGGTCAAAGAAAATTTCAGAATCTGGTCCACAAGGTCCTTCTCCAATTTCCCAAAAGTTTTCTTCCAATTTAACTAAATGACTCTCATCTAAACCAACTTCAATCCATTTTTGATAAGTTTCATGGTCTTCTGGATAAACAGTAACATAAAGTAATTCTTTAGGAATTTGAAACCACTTATCTCCCGTTAAAAGTTCAAAAGCAAATTCAATAGCTTCATTTTTAAAATAATCACCAACAGAGAAATTTCCCATCATTTCAAAAAATGTTTGATGTCTTTTCGTAATTCCTACATTTTCAATATCATTTGTACGAATACACTTTTGAATATTAACAATTCTTCTACATTCAGGAACTTCTCTACCATCAAAATATTTTTTTAATGGAGTAACACCTGCATTAATCCATAGTAAACTATCATCATTTACAGGAATTAAAGAAGCACTAGGTACTCTCTTATGTCCTTTCTCTTCAAAAAATTTAAACCACGTATTTCTAATGTCATTATGACTCATATACTTCATATTACTACTCTCCTTCTTTCTGTTTATTTAAATCTTCTAGTATTTCTAATAATCTTTTATAATATTCATCTAAACTACCATTATTAAATAAATAATAATCAGCATAAGCAATAGGTCCACCCTTAGCTAAATTTTCAATTTCAGATAAATCTCGATAGATAATATCCTTTTTAGTAAAAGGTCTTTCAACTCTATTAGCAACACGTTGATAACGTAAATCTTTATCAACGACAATACTTAGTAATTTTAACTCTGGAAAACGTTCTATTAAATATTTATACTCATACCAAGAATATAGACCATCTAAAACAACATTTCCTAATTTTAGAGCTTCTTTAATATCTGGAACCAAGAATTTAGCATAACATTCTGGTCCATAATCTTTTCTTAATTTTTCTCGAAACTCTTTTTCGCTTTTACCATCGCTTGTTCTTTCTATACCAGCTTCCTTCATAAGCTTATATGTTATACCACCAAAATAAATTTTTGTCCAGCCAGCTTTCTCTAAATAATCAGTCGCAACACTTTTACCACTACCACTCATACCAACAACTGCTAATAATTGACTCATATAATCTCTCCTTCATTAGCTTCTTCAATACCCATAATTTTATCAGCTTCATCAAATAATCGTTCTTTAGAAGTATTACGTACTAAATAATCATAATCTTTATAATCTTCCATTTCTGTTTCTGTAACATGATTTTTTTCGCTAATAGAAAGATGATTATCATAGTTTTCTCTAATAACATGAATAATTTTCATATCAGGGAATCTCCTCTTTAATTCAACAAATTCAGAAATTAAACGACCATCAGTAATAATAAAAACATCAAAGAAATGCTTTAAGATATCAATATCTTCACATAGACGATCAATTAAAAAATATTTCTTTCCTAATTTTTTTTGAATAACTTCAATTCCCATCTCTTGTAAAAACTCTCTAGGTTTATTAGCCATATTACCATTCCAACTAAAATACTTCCTAGCATATTCATATAAAGGAGAAGTAATATGTAAAATACAAGCGTTATGACCAGAAGCATCATATTGTTCTTTCATATAACTTCCCATTAAATCTTTACCGCTACCCGCCTTACCAGCTAATAAAAATATTTTCATAAATCCTCCTAAATACAAAGAAAAGACCTAGTTAGGAGTGCATGAGCACGGTACCATCCTAACTTGGTCTTAATTATCATAACGGCCGTAACCGATAAAACTCCGAAAGTAGCTTCAAAAAGCAAGAATAAATCATTTTCACCAACCATGATTTCTCTAATATTCTAAATCTTTAATACTCCTCTTTCATCTACATCTTATTTATTTTCTAAAACTTCTTTATCACCAATGACTCTTTCAACAACATTTGCTTTTTCATTAATGAAAGTTAGAATAATTTTTCCTGCTGCAATTACAGGAGTTGCAACAATCATACCTATAATACCAAAGAAATGTTGGAAAATCAATAGGCCAAGCATAATTGTTACAGGATGTAATTTCATAGTATGTCCCATAATTAAAGGTTGATAAAAATTATTCTCTAAAAGTTGAACAATTAAAATAGAAACCACACAACAAATACCAACAATAGGATCCATTGTAAATCCTACAATTAAGACTGGAATTGCTCCAATATATGGTCCAAAATAAGGAATAATATCAGTAAGTGCGCAAAATAAAGCAAAAACTAAAGGAGCTTGAATACCACTAAGTGTAAGACCAATAGCTTGAGTAATAAAAACTAAAGACATTACTAATAAAAGTCCCTGTACATAACTACGTAATGATTCATTTAGGCGAACAGTTAATTCCATCGCACCCTTTCTCCAATTTTTAGGTAAAATAGAAATAAATGTACGATTTAATTTATCAAAGTCAAATAACATATAAAAACCAATCATAAGACCTAAAAAGAAAGAAATACCACCACTAATAACTGCTGAAAAAATACCAATTGCCATATCTGGAATCTTAGTAGAAAGATTCAACCCAAAAGTTTCAATCGTATGATATAAATTATCTTTTAAACTAGAAAAATCATAATCAAAAGCATGATTTAAATCAACGATAACACCATTAAAAAAGTGCTTAAAATCATTAACTAAATTAGGTATATTACCAATAAAGTCCTTAATTTGAGAACCCATGGCAGGAACTAAAAGAGCAATAACTAAAAATAAGAAAGCAATAAAAATAACATAAACAACAATGCAGGCAACAATTCTAGGAACTTTCTTACCTTGCAAGAATTTAACAAAAGGATCCAAAAGCCAAGCAATAATTAAACCAATAAAGATAGGAGAAATAACGGATAAAAACTCTCCAATGAAATGTAAGGCATGCCACTCTTTAATTAAATAAGTGCCGAGTAAAACAAGAGCAATAATTATCATGACATAACTAATATGAATAATTCTTTTCCCAGTAGATAAAATATCATTCAAACTACTGATATCTACCTCGCTATCTTTTCTTTTACGAAAAAACACAAATACCATCTCCTTATATATCTAATACTCTATAATATAATTATACCATACAATAAATAAAATTAAACTAAATTCAGGATAAAAACATGAAATAAATTATGAATAGCAGAGAAAGTCATATATCAAAAGGCTTTCCTGCTATTTTTTTACTGAAAATTTGATTTTTGAGCCAAAGATAAATAACACACTATATCTACTAATCCTTTCTCAAAATTATATGATAATATTTTTCTTATTCTTCTTAGACTTATATTATTATAAAAAGGTTTTACTTTATTTAGTATTCCTAGACAAAGTTTCTTAACTAATTCTAAATTCATTAATGCCTTCTTATTTACTGTAGTATTATCATCTTGTTTAAATGTAAAATCTAAATGCCAATGCAATTTATTTTCTACTGACCAATGATTTCTTATAGCATTAGAAAAAAGTTTAATATTAAGAAATAAACTTGATATATAATATCTATATTCTACTTTTGTTTCTTGTAAAGTCTCTATTGTTTTCTTTACTAAGCCTATACTATTTAACTTCTTCCATTTTTTTCTATCAAAATACCATTTAACATCTTCTGTTTGATAATATTCGTAATAAATAAGTTTTTCACCTCTTTTTTCTTTATAATCCAAATATGCAGATCCTGTTTGTCCTGCTTTTATCATCTCTAACTTTTTCTCATCAAAATATAAAATTAAATCATTATAAAAGTTACCTTGATTTCCCTTTATAGGAACTACATATTCTCCCTTTAAACTAACTACTGCTTCTACATTATCTGTTTGCGTATTTAAAGCATCCCAAGTAATAACATTACCTTTTACGTTAAATCTCTTTAATATATCTGGTATGGCTGTTATTTCATTTGTTTTATCATCTATTTGCTCGCTTGCTAAACAAAT
>CALVSS010000035.1 GCA_944359095.1 uncultured Bacilli bacterium
AATTAGCATTATACTGTTTGCAAGACTTATTTGGACACTATGTTTTTTAGTGTCTAACTTAATTTTTCAGTTAACAAGTTGTAAAAAAGAAATAGTTTGTCTTGACTTTTTCAGTTTCTTCCTGTAATATTATATATGCGGACGCATTTGAGTGGAGTAGTACTCAAGAGGCTGAAGAGGCGCCCCTGCTAAGGGTGTAGGTCGGGCAACTGGCACGAGAGTTCAAATCTCTCCTACTCCGCCATTATGAAAGTAAGAGCTTTAAGCTCTTTTTTTATTGCCTTTTTACTAGTCGAAGCAGTGCTTTTATGTTATAATCAAAATTAGGAGTGATAAGATTATGGCAAATTTAGTAAAAAAGTTTTTAACAGATTTTGAGGATATTAATGAATATTATATGTTTTTAGTTGAAAAAACCAAAGAAAAGAAATATGTAGGTATTACCAATGAATGGTTAATTGATAATTTTTATTTATTAGTTGAACATAAGACTAATATTGTTAGAGATAAAAAAAGTATTAATAAAAAGGCAAAGAAAAATGAACGCATGTATTATTGTCTAAAAGAAATTGTTTCTCGTAATAATTATAATATTAGTTTTAAAACATTAGTATCTGAATTAAGAGAGTATCAAAAACAAACTAAAATTTCCTTTACTTATCCAGAACTTTCAGGTGTTAGAAATATTTTGTTGTTTTTATATACGAGGAGACTTGCTGAATTATGTTATGAAGAATATCATAATTTATTAAATAAAGAAAAAGTTGCTAAAATTATTGAGAGTAGGGAAGATAAAGAAGTAGAACTTACTAATTTTTTAAGTGAGCATGCTTCTGTTCAAGAAGAAGAAAATTATATTTTTGAAATTAATAATCAATTAAAAGAATTAGGATCTAAAAGTAATCGTATATTTAAAGAGTTAAATGAGTTATTAGAAGAGAAGAAAATTAGTTTAAAAGAAATTATTAATAATCAGTATCAGAAAAGTATTGATAATGATATTTTAATTGCAAATATATTTGGAGATTTAAAAGAGTTTTTTGAATTTACGGAAGAAGATTTGTTTAAAAAAGTTAGTAGAACTGAAAAATTATTATTAGAAGATGAAGTTTATGCTAAAATGACTGTTGAATCTAAAGTACTTTATCGTCAACAATTATTAAAACTTTCTAAGCGTCATCATAAAGATGAACTTACTTATTTACAAGAGTTGTTAGATAAAGCAGATGGTGATGAGTATCATATTGGTTTTCAATTGTTTCCTAAGAGGAAGACCACACTTAGAGTTGTTTTATACATTTTAACTATTGTTGCTTTTAGTGTTGGCTTTAGTTTATTGTTATCTAATTATTTTATATCTTGGAAGTGGTTAGGATTTTTATTATTATTAATTCCTATTAGTCAATTGTTTGTACAAATTTTTAATCAAATTTTAATTCGTTTTGTTCCTACAAGACCACTTCCTAAGTTGGATTATTCTAAAGGAATTCCAGAGGATTCTAAGACTATGGTTGTTATTCCTACTATTATTGGTAGTACGGAAAAGATTAAAAATATGTTTGATACTTTGGAAACATTTTACTTAATGAATAAGACAGATAATTTGTATTTTACTTTACTTGGAGATGTTACTGCCAGTAAAGAAGAAGTGTTGGATTTAGATTCTGAGTTGAGTGAATTTGGTATTCAGTATGCAGAAAAGTTAAATAAAAAATATAAAAAGAAGTTATTTTATTTTTTATATCGTAAACGTTTTTGGAATGAACATGAAAATAGTTATTTAGGTTATGAGAGAAAACGTGGAGCTTTACTTCAATTCAATCAACTTTTACTTAAGAAGATGTCTAAGAAAGATCAGGATTATTGGTATTTTGCTAATACGTTCCAAGATTTTTCTTTAGATATTCGATATGTTATTACGCTTGATCAGGATAATCGTTTAATTTTAAATACGGCTCTTAACTTGGTTGGAGCTATGGCTCATCCTATGAATCATCCTGTTTTAAATAAAGAGGGAACTAGGGTTGTTCGTGGTTATGGATTAATGCAACCTAGAGTTAGTTTAGATATTGAAGCTACAAATAAGAGTTTGTATAGCCAGATTTTTGCTGGTATTGGTGGTTTTGATACTTATAGTGCTATTGTTCCTAATGTATATCAAGATACTTTTGGTGAGGGTAGCTTTATTGGTAAAGGTATTTATGATTTGAAAGTATTTGATCAAGTTTTAGCGGGAGTTTTTCCTAATAACTTGGTGCTTAGTCACGATTTATTAGAGGGTAATTATTTACGTTGTGGATATGTATGTGACATTGAATTAGTAGATGATTTTCCTTCTAAGTTTTTAACAGATGTTTCTAGACGTCATCGTTGGGCACGTGGGGATGTTCAGATTATAGGATGGTTATTTCCTCATGTTCGTAATTTAAATGGTAAGAAAGTTAAAAATCCTATTAATTTATTAGGTAAATGGAAGATTTTAGATAATATTATCCGTATCTTTTTATATCCTAGTTTATTACTTGTATTATTGTTTGCTATTTTCTTTGGAGAACATCATCCTTTATGGTGGATTGGTTTAGTGTTATTAGAGATTGCTGTTCCTATTTTATTCTTTTTACAAAGTAAAATGTATCAAAGAGAATCTAAAAAGGAAAAAGCTACCATTTATTATAATCATCTATTATTTGGTGGTAAGAGTTTACTTTTACGTTCTTATATCGTTTTAGCAATTCTTCCTTTTAGTACCAAGTTATATTTAGATGCTTTCTTTAGAACTTGTTATCGATTATTAATTAGTCATAATAATTTACTTAATTGGGTAACTGCTGAAGATGCAGCAAAACGAGTAGATAAGAATTTCTTTGGATATTTAAGACATTATAGTTTTCATTTAATTTTTAGTTTTGCTTTGTTGATTGTTGGACTTATTTTATTCAATCCATATGCCTGTATTCTTGCAGTGATTTTCATTACAGCACCTTTTGTTTTATTCTATGTAAGTAAGGATTTAGATTTACAAAAGATTGAATTAAAAGATACAGAAGTAGAAGATATTCGTGATATTGCTTATCGTACATGGTGTTATTTTAAAGATAATTTAAAAGAAGAGTATCATTATTTAATTCCTGATAATTATCAAGAAAATAGGGAACAAAAATTAGATTTAAGAACATCTCCAACTGGTATTGGTTTTTCTCTTCTTAGTATTGTTAGTGCTTGTGAGCTAGAGTTTATTACTTTTGAAGAGGCTAAGGAGCTTATTTCTCATATTTTAAAGACTGTGGATTCTTTAAAAAAATGGCATGGTCATTTATATAATTGGTATGAAATTAAGACTTTAAAAGTAATGCAACCAAGTTTTGTTTCTACTATTGATTCTGGCAATTTTGTTGCGAGTTTAGTAGTAGTTCGTGAGTTCTTGCAAAATCATGAAGAAATAGATTTATGTAAACATTGTGATCGGCTAATACGAAATGCTAACTTTAAAAAATTATATACTAAACGAGATGTCTTTAGTATTGGTTATGATGAACTAGAGGGTAAATTATCTATTTATAATTATAATAAGTTTGCTAGTGAATCTCGTTTAACTAGTTATTTAACAATATGTTTTGGTGATGCTCCAAGTAAACATTGGTTTTGTTTGGATAAGTCTCTTACAACATATAAAGGAAAGAAAGGCCTTATTTCTTGGTCAGGTACTTCTTTTGAATATTTTATGCCTTTCTTATTTATGAAAAATTACCCTAATACTTTATTAGATGAAAGTTATCACTTTGCTTTTTTCTGTCAAAAAGATTATATTGATAGTGTTTCTAGACAGTTACCTTGGGGTATTAGTGAATCTGCTTATAATGAACTTGATAATTCTTTAAATTATAAGTATCATGCGTTTTCTACTCCTTATTTGAAAGCTAAAGAGGATAAGGAAAATAGAATTGTTATTGCTCCTTATGCATCTTTAATGGCTATGTCTTTATTTCCAGAAGACGTCTATGAAAATTTTGATAAATTTAGAAAATTAGATATGCTTGGTAAATATGGCTTTTATGAGTCTTATGATTATGATAATAAGGGTGTTGTTAAAGCGTTCTTTGCTCATCATCAAGGTATGAGTTTAGTAGGTATTACAAATTATTTAAAGCAGGGAGTTATTCAAAATTATTTCCATCAAAATGTTAATATTAAGACTTTTGATATCTTATTAAAAGAGAAAGTACAAGTTCGTACTAGTATTGATATGAAGATGGCTAAATATAAGAAATATGATTATAATAAAGAAACTATTCAAAATGATATTCGTACGTTTAACTATATTTCTTATTTACCTGAAGTTAGTGTGCTTTCTAATAAAAAGTATTGTTTACTTATGAATGATCGGGGAGATGGCTTTTCTAGATATCGTACTTTACAACTAAATCGTTATCGTAAAGTAACAGAACAGGATTATGGTATTTTCTTATATATTAAAGATTTAGATACTAATTATGTTTGGTCTAATACTTATGCTCCAATCAATAAAAAGCCTGATAAATATGAAGTTGTTTTTGCAGCTGATAAGATTAAATATTTACGTACTGATGGTAAAATTACTACTAAGACAGAAATTGTTGTTACTAAAAATCATCATGCAGAAATTCGTAAAGTCACTTTTAAAAATGAAAGTGATGAGGTTAAGAGATTAGAACTTACTACTTATACAGAACCAATTCTTTCTGAGAATATGGATGATGTTAGTCATAGAGTTTTTAATAGTATGTTTTTAACTAGTAAATATGAAAGTGATAGTAATTCTTTAATTGTTAAAAGAAAGAGTAGAAATGATTCTAATATTAATAGTTATATGTTACATCGTTTGGTTATTGATGATCCTATGGGTGAATATAGTTATGAAACAGAACGTAAAAACTTCTTAGGACGTAATCAGACTATGCAAGATCCTCAAGCTATGCATTCTTCTTTAAGTAATGTTTATGGTACTAATTTGGATCCAGTATTAAGTATTCGTAATTCCATAGAAATTTTACCTAATAGTTCTTCTATTGTTTATATTATTACTGGTTTTGGTCGTAGTATGGAGCAAATTCATGATATTATTTCTTCTTATCGAGATGATAAATCTATAGAAAAAGCGTTTACGGTTTCAACCCTTATGAATGTAATTAATACTAAGAATATGAACATCACTGGTAAAGATATGAGAATCTTTAATATTATGCTTAATTATTTATATCAAACTACAAAACTTTCTGTTACAGAAGAGAGAATGGATTTATTAAGGAAAAATGCGTTGAATCAGTCTGGTCTTTGGAAATTTGGTGTTAGTGGAGATCGACCAATTATGGTGGTTGAAATATCTGATGTTGCTGATTTAGCTTTTGTTTATGATATTTTAAAGGCTTTTGAATATTATAAGAATAATTCTATTTTTGTAGATGTTATTATTATTAATAGTGAGTCTAGTCAATATGCTAAAATTATTAAAAAAGAAATTGATGATGAATTGTATCGTATGTATACATTAAATAGTTTTTATCATATTCCTGGTTCTGTTACTGTTGTTAATGGTAATGAATTAAGTAGGGAAGACAAAACTCTTCTTTATATGGTAGCAAGACTTGCTTTCCATATTAATGATCATCATTCTTTACAGGAAGAAGTAGAAGAGCTACAGAAGAAAAATAAAGTTAGTAGTTATGATACTGTTGAGGTTGAAAGCCATAATGAGTTCGTTTATCATGAAAGACTTACTTTTGATAATGGTTTTGGTGGATTTAAAAATCAGGGAAGTGAATATGTTATTTATCAACCTGATACACCAGCACCTTGGAGTAATATTATTGCAAATAAGAATTTTGGTACAATTGTTACTAATAATGGTTGTGGTTATACCTATGCTTATAATTCTTCAGAATTTAAAATTACTTCATGGACTAATGATATGGTTGCTAATGATAAATCGGAAGGATTTAAATTTAATGGTAAGTTATTTGATCCTAGAAAATGTACTCATGGATTTGGTTATAGTATTTTAGAAAGTGAAAATGATGAATTAAAGAAAGAAATTGTTGAGTTTGTTGCTAAAGAAGATACTATTAAGTTTTATTTAGTTCAATTAACTAATAAGTTAGATCAAGATGTTGTTGTGGATATTGATTTTTGGATGAATCCTGTCTTTGGTAATTTTGAAGAGAAGACAGCTAGACATATTTTGACGGAATTTATGGGTAATGATAATTATTTAAAACTTCGTAATGTATATAGTCTTAATTATTCTGATGTTTGTGTCTTTATGTCGACAGATTTGAAGATTGATTCGACAGTAAATGATAAGTTACTAATTAAGAGTATTCATACAAAATTACCTTTAAAAGCAAATAGTTCTCATATGTGTGTATTTGTTCTTGGTAGTAGTATGAATAGTGATGATATTCCTAAAATGCTTCAAAAATATGCTTCTGTTCGGGCAGCTAAAAAAGAATTAAGAGAAGTTAAGGAAAATTGGCGTAAGATTTTAAGTGTAATTCATGTAGAAAGTTCTGATTCAAGTTTTGACTATATGATGAATGGTTGGTATTTATATCAAACTCTTTCTTCTCGTATTTTAGCACGTGCTGGTTTTTATCAGGTTAGTGGTGCTTTTGGTTATCGTGATCAATTACAAGATTCTATGAATATTGCCTTTTCTTTACCCGAACAAGCGAAAAAGCAAATTTTAATTAATGCCGCTCATCAATTTGAACAAGGAGATGTATTGCATTGGTGGCATGAGAAAAATCACTTTGGACTTAGAAGTCGTTACAAAGATGATTATTTATGGCTTGTTTATGCTACTTTAAGATATCTTGATGTTACTAATGATACTTCTATTTTACAAGAAGAAGTTCCTTATGCAGTAGGTGATGAATTAAGTAATTATGAACAAGAAAAGGGTATTGTCTTTAGTTATTCAACTGAAAAAGAAAGTTTATTAGAACATTGTTTAAAATCCTTACATTTATCTATGAATTCTTTGGGAAGTCATGGTCTACCACTTATGGGTGGCGGTGATTGGAATGATGGAATGAATAAAGTAGGTATTAAAGGTAAGGGAGAGAGTGTTTGGTTAGGTTTCTTCTTATATCTTATTATTCAGAAATTCATTTCTTTTATGAAGGATTATGATAAGAAGTTTAATTTGAAAGAATTTAAAGATTTTAATGAAAAATTAAAAGAAAGTTTAAATAAGTATGCTTGGGATAAAAAGTATTATTTAAGAGCTTATTTTGATAATGGTGATAAACTTGGAAGTTATGAAAATAAAGAGTGTAAAATTGATTTAATTTCTCAAAGCTTTTCTATATTGAGTGGTGTTGCTTCTAAAGATAGAATTCAAAAAGTAATTACTGCAGTTGAAGAAAATTTAGTAGAGGACAAAAATAAGATTATTAAATTACTTACACCTCCGTTTGAAAAATCTTTAAATAATCCAGGTTATATTATGAATTATCCTAAGGGACTTCGTGAAAATGGAGGACAGTATACTCATGCGACAGCTTGGTATTTGATGGCTTTGATTCAAACTGGTTATTATGATCGAGCATATCGTTACTATCAAATGATTAATCCTGTCAATCGTAGTTTAGATACTACTGCTGTTAATCAATATGTTGTAGAACCTTATGTTGTTGCGGCAGATATTTATTCTGCAGAACGTTATCCAGGTAGAGGAGGATGGACTTGGTATACAGGTACTGCTGGTTGGTATTATTATGTTGGACTTTCTCAAATTTTGGGATTAAGAAAACATGGTGAGGAATTAAGCTTTTGTCCTAATATTCCTATAGCTTGGGATAAATTTAAGGTTGATTATACTTATAAGAATACTATTTATCATATTGAAATTATTAAATCTAAAAAGGATACTGTTACTTTAGATGGTAAGAAGTGTTCTGATAATAAGATCTTACTTGTTGATGATAAATTAGAACATCAAGTTGTTGTTCACTTTATTGCTAGATAAGATTAAGTTTTAAATGAACTCCAAATAGGAGTTCATTTTATTTTGCTTGTTTTTTTCTTTTTTATTTTATGATATACTTAATTATAATTAGGAAGAAGGTATGTTATGAAATTATTAACTACGTATATGGATTCGTTTTTAAATTCAGAAATAGTAGAAAAGTTAAAAATTCGTAAAGAAGAAGTATTTGAAAAGTTAACGCAGGCAGATATGAATGGTTGGTTAGAACCTGATATTAGTTTTTTACCTGAATTATTTAAAGTAAGGGATGATGTACTTAGTCATTCACAGTGTTTAGTAGTTATTGGTATTGGAGGAAGTTATTTAGGTAGTCAAGCTTTTTATTCTATTTTTACTCCGCATTTTACTGCTTCTAAGTTTCCTATTATTTATGCTGGTACTACTTTATCTAGTAATTACATGAGTGAGTTATTAGAGTATTTAAAAGATGTTGATTTTTCTGTTAATGTTATTAGTAAGAGTGGAAGTACTATGGAAGTTTCTCTTATCTATTCTGCTATTAAAAAAGTATTGGAAAGTAAGTATGATAAAGAAGAGTTAAAAAGACACATTATTATTACTACGGATGCTAGTTGTGGTCCATTGCGTGAAGAAGCATTGCGAGAAGGGTATTATTCTTTTTCTATTCCTTCTAATATTGGAGGACGTTATTCTTTACTTACTCCTGCTCATTTATTTCCATTATCTTTTTGTTTAGATATACAACAAATGATTGATGGTTATTTACTAGGATTACAATTAAAAGAAGAAGCATTTTCTTATGCAGTTAGACGTGTTTCTATGTTTTATCAAGGAAAAGTAGTAGAGAATTTTGTTAGTTATGAAAGTAATTGGTCTTATTATTTGGAATGGTTGAAGCAATTATTTGGTGAAACAGAAGGAAAAGATGGAAAGGGAATTTTACCAATTTCTATGATTCATACGAGAGATTTACATTCTTTGGGACAATTTGTTCAAGAAGGTAATAAAATAATGTTTGAAACTTTTTTTAAAGTTAACCAAGGAAAACCTTGTCTAATTCATGGTAGGGAGTTGCAACAAATTAATCTTACAGTAGAAGATGCTGTTATTTCTGCTCATGTATCTGGAAGGGTTCCAGCCCTTGTTATAGAGTTAGATCAAGTAACTCCTAAATCTTTAGGAGAATTATCTTCTTTTTACTTTTTAGTTGCTTCTTATAGTGGTTATTTATTTGATATTAATCCTTTTAATCAGCCAGGAGTAGAAGTTTATAAAGCAGAAGTTAAAAAACGATTGGGATGGTTTTATGAAAAATAAAAAATTATTATTGTCTTGTTTCTTTTTTCTGCTTTTTTTAATTATTATGCTATTAGTTGTTTTAGGTAAAACAACTGGTTTTGATCAAGCAATCTATCAAGCAATTATTTCTTGTAGGGGAGACTTCTTTGATTTTTATTTTATTACCATTACTAAGTTAGCTAATACGGTTACTATTATTTTTATTGTTCTTTTATTTGTATTGTTATTTAGAAATAAAGATTCTTTATTTTTAGTTATTAGTAGTGTTGATTGTATACTATTAAATACTATTTTTAAATATATCGTTCGAAGGAGTAGACCTATGGAGTTAAGATTGATTTCTCAGGGTGGTTATTCTTTTCCTAGTGGACATACGATGATGGCTGTTTGTTTTTATGGTTATTTTCTCTATCTTGCTCTTACAAAAATAAAAAATAAAGTTTTTCGGTATTGTGTATAATTTTTACTAATTTTGGTTATTTTAAGTATAGGAGTAAGTCGTATTTATGTTGGGGTTCATTTTGCTAGTGATGTATTAGGAGGATATTGTTTAGGATTTAGTTATTTATTGCTTTTGATTTATGTAAAAGAAAAATATTATGTTAAAGGGGAGTAGGGCATGAAACTTTTTATTACTGATTTTGAAGATACTTTGATTGATTCTGATGGTGCGATACCTCTTTCTACAATGATTGAGATTGATCGTATGAGAAAAGATGGAATTCAGTTTGGAGTATGTTCTGGAAAGATTTTAAAAACTATTTTAGACTATAATCGTGATTTTCCGTTTTTAGACTATATTATTTGTTGTCATGGTGCTTTTGTGTATGATGTTATTAACCGTAAAGTACTTTTTAAAAAAGCAATTGGTGGATCTATTGTTAAAAGGGTGCATAAATTGTATCATGATAAAACGATTTATTTTTCTACTGGTTATGATTATAGTGTATGTCATGAGGAAGTTGTTTCTTCTTATACTAAGAATCGTAGTCTTTCTTTTTTAGAGTTTTATGATTTAAATAAAGATCATATTTATAAAATGGATATTGTTTTTGATACTAAAAAAGAGCGAGATAGCGCTTATGATGAGCTTTATGAATTAGGGTTAAAAGCTACTTTTATTAAGAGTAAGAAAAAGAAAAAAGAATATGTTTTAGAAATTGTTGCGAAGGATGTAAATAAGACTAAGGGATTAGAAAAAATATGTAAGACGCAACATATTTCTTTAGATGATGTTTGCTTTGTTGGTACTTGTGAAGATGATATACCTATTTTTTTATCTGTTGGTATTAGTGTTTTCTTATCTAATGGGTGCAAAAAGCTTAAGAAGGTTGCTAGTATGGAAAGTAGTAGTAATGATACTAAAGGGGTAGAGAAAGTTATAAAGAAATTAATTTAATTTCACAGAAATTTCACAATTAATAGATACACTTTTGGTAGGAGGATAATCTGAAAAATAAAACTAAATTTATTTTAGAAAAATACCTAAAAAAGGGCAGACTTCCCCTTACCCCAAGTTA
>CALVSS010000036.1 GCA_944359095.1 uncultured Bacilli bacterium
CAGGATTGGCAATCAAATAACCATCTCTTTCTAGATAGTTAAAAAAAGCTCTTAGTGCTCTTGCATGACAATTAAAAGTGTTAATCTTATTTTTGGAATACTTACTTTCAATATAATACTCTAGTTCAGAAGAAGTAAGAGTCTCTAAAGCTTGAACTTTCTTAATTTGCACTAAGAACTTTCGAAATGCATTAAGTTTATCCTTATAAAAATGTTTGGTCTCACTTGCCAATCCTGCACTTCCATATTCCTAAAAAAGTAGGTAACGGCATCATCATAAGCGAGATTACTTTGCGGTGGGTGTTTTGTTTCTCCTTGTTTAAATGTTCTAAAAAAATCTGCAAGTTCATTAATGGTTTGTTCTGTCATATAAATCCTCCCTATAATTAAAATATTTCGTAATTTATATAACAAAACAACTGAGAAAGAAACTAATATAGAAAATCTTTTAAACTAGACGAAAGGACTACCCAGGGTAACAATAGGTCTAGTTTAAAAGTCATCACCTGCATATCAACAAAAAAAGCAGCACCACTGCTGCTTATAATTCTAAATGGCAGGGGATGAGAGAATCGAACTCCCAACAGTGGTTTTGGAGACCATTATTATACCATTTAACTAATCCCCTATAAAATAACTGAACAAATAAATTATAAGTTAAAATAAAAACTTTGTCAATTATCTAGTGATGATTTATTCTAGAAAGAACAAAAGAATAAATAAGCTAATTAAAAATTAGGTTTAATTTAACAATAATTTTACAAAAAAAGAATAAAAATTACAGTAAATTCGACATAAATATACACTTTATTTTACAAAAAATGTTGTCTAAACACTTTTATAGAAATTTAATAAAAAAATTATAAAATTTAATAAATAAATAGGTAAAAAGTCATTTACGTAAACAATTTAAGTTGACAGAAAATTAAAAATGCTGAAAAAAATACTCTTTACATAACAAAAAAGTCCTTACAAAGGACTATCTTGTCATTGCCATAGCTCTTTCTACTTTGATATCCATATCTGGTCTAAAAGAAGGAGCTAAATTAATTTGTTCATTAAAAGAATAATGATTATCATAAGATACTTTTGATAGAGATGGATTAGATACAGTCATAATATTTTCTCTTTCATTTTTCATAAAATGTTCATATCTTGCTAAAGAAAGAATTAAATCACCAGCAATACGATCAGTAGTAAAATCATCTCTCATCGTACCAAAAGAAATAGTAATTTGAGCATTTGCTGGGAAAGTAGATTTTTCTGTAGAAGAAGGAGCACTAACATAACCAATTTCCCCATTAGTTAATGCTTGATATTGACTAATTCCAGAAAAAGTATCAGTATTCCAGCCACTTTTTTGAAAAGTAACTTGCATAGCTTTTAACAAAGCTTCTGAATTATTAGCAGTACCATCACGATATGGTCCAATCAAAACAACACCTTCTCCAGCAATCATTTGTTGATCAAGAGTAATAATTGTTACATTTTCTTGCATTAAATTATCATTTTTATTAGAAACTTGAAATTCAACACCAGCATCATTTAAAGCATCACAAATTTTTTTAAAAAAGGCTTTTCCACAATGATTGTTATTAAGTATAAGATTTAGATTATTAATATCTGCAGTAGAAACTTCCACAGTATTATAATCAGAAAAATTGCTCATGGCTACAAGATCACTTGCATTTAAAGTCTGTACAAAGTTGTGTTTTTCCACTGGAAAATTTTCAGGATTTCCCTGTGACATAATATCACCTCAATTAAATTATATATAAATAAAAGAATAAAGTCAAAGAGCTTGACATAAGTTGTCGAAAAACTTTTAGAAAAGAACAGTTTATATTGAAAATATGATAAAATGTAATTAAGAGGAGTATGGAGAATGGAAAAGAAAAAATTTAAAATTACGAAAAAGAAAATAATAATAATAATAGGTATCATAATTTTAATTTTACTAGCAATAATCGCTATAGCAATCTATATGTATTTAAACACTTCGGAAAAAGAAGTAAAAAAGCCAAAGAAAGAAGAGCCAGAACAAGTAGAAGTACCTGTCGAAGAGAAAAAATTAACTATAGTAGACGAAGATAGTAATCAAAGACCCATTGCTGTAATGATAGATAATAACATTGGTAATGGAAGACATGCGGGTTTGCAAGACTCTTATATTAATTATGAAATAATAGTAGAAGGAGGATTAACTAGAATTATGGCTCTATTTAAAGATAAAGATGTATCTTTAATTGGACCAGTTCGAAGTTCAAGACATTATTTTTTAGACTATGCTTTAGAAAGTGATGCAATTTATGCTCACTATGGTTGGAGTACTTATGCACAAAATGATATTAAATATCTTAATGTAAATAACATTAATGGTTTATATGATTCCGCCCCGTTCTGGAGAGATACGACAATTTCAGCTCCACACAATGTATTTACATCTATAGATAAATTATATGCTTATGCAACGCAAAAAAATTATAATACAACATCTACAAACTGGAAATTATTAAATTATACAACAGACGAAGTAAATTTAAATACCCCAATTTCAACAACGACACAAACAAATCCAGAAACCGGAGAAAAAACAACCATACCTATCACAAGAGAAGGCCTACTAACAGCTAACACTGTAATAATTCCATATTCTTATTATCAAAACAGAAGCTATACCTATGATTCCAAAAGAAAAGTATATTTACGATATATGAACAACACCCCTCACTTGGATAAAACAACAGGAGCCCAACTATACTACAAAAATATTATTATAGAAAAGGTAAGAAATAGCCTATTAGATAATGAAGGCAGACAAGATTTAGACACAACAGGAACAGGGGAAGGATACTATATAACAAATGGATATGCACTTCCTATTTACTGGACAAAATCCGGAAGAAGTGCTAAAACTATATATAAGTATAGTGATGGAAGTGAAGTAAAAATAAATGATGGCAATACTTTTATCCAAATTATGCCAACAACATACACACCTACCATCAGTTAAGAAAGGAATATTTATGAAAATAGGATTATTTGGTTGTGGAGCTTACGGAATGGCTCTAAGTAGCATTATGATAGATAACAACTGTGACATAACAATGTGGACAAAATTTGAAGAAGAAAAAAAGGAACTAGAAGAAACAAGAAAAAATGAAAGATTAATACCGAATTTTTCTATATCAGAAAAAATAAAACTAACAACCAGTGTAGAAGAATGTATAAAAGATAAGGATTTATTAGTAATAGCTATCCCAGCAGCTTTCATTGATTCATTAGCTATAGCAATGAAGCCATATATTAAAAATGATCATATTGTAATTGCAACAAAAGGAATCGAACAAGAAACAGGCCTATTTATTCATCAAATTTTAGAAAAATATTTAGATACGAAAAATATAGCTGTAATTAGTGGCCCATCTTTTGCTGTTGACTTAGTAACTAAAATGCCTGCTGGCTTGACTCTAGCAACCCAAAATAAAAAAACAGAAGAGCTAACTAAAAAAGCCTTAGCCAATAAATATATAAAATTAAGAACAACAGATGATATTATTGGAACAGAAATCTGTGGATCTATAAAAAATGTTATAGCATTATCTGCCGGAATGCTAGAAGGACTAGGAGCCAACGATTCAACGAAAGCCATGCTATTAACAGAAGCTATACACGATATGAAAGAAATTATTAAAGCATTCAATGGAAATAAAAATACCGTATTATCTTTTGCTGGATTTGGAGATTTATTACTAACTTGTACATCTGTTAAAAGTAGAAACTTTAGATTTGGTAAATTATTAGGTCAAAAGAAAACAAAACAAGAAATTGAAGAATATTTATCACATACAACAGTAGAAGGATTTTATACATTAGAATCAATTTATAAATTATTAAAAGATAAAAAAGTGTCAATACCTATCATAGACTTAATCTATGAAATAGCCGTAAAAGGAAAAAATCCAGAGTCATTATTAACATTTCTTGTGGAAAAAGCATAAACGAATGGGTAATATTCCCATTTTTTTCTTTGTTTTATGGTATAATGAAAAATACTAAAGGAGGAAAACAATGTCTATCTATAAAATACCAATAACTACTGCCTTTATATTTTTCCCTTTTATTGCATTTATCTTAACAATTCCCTTCTTAATATATCAATATAGAAAATATGGTTCAATCCCATTCTTAAGAAGTGCCATTTTTTATAGCTTTATCTTATATTTATTATGTACATATTTTCTAGTTATTTTACCATTACCATCCATAGAAGAAGTACAAAAACTAACAACTCCAACAACACAACTAATTCCATTTAGCTTTATAAAAGATTTAAGCCATATTTCTTTTAATTGGAAAGATATAACAACCTATATAAATTTATTCAAAAATCAATCTTTTTATATAGCAGGATTCAATATATTATTAACTATTCCTTTTGGAATTTATTTAAGATATTATTTTGAATGTAAATGGTATAAAGCCTTTTTATTAGGATTTTTTCTAAGTCTATTTTTTGAACTAACACAACTAACAGGGTTATATGG
Organism: uncultured Bacilli bacterium; assembly: GCA_944359095.1. GTDB lineage: Bacteria > Bacillota_I > Bacilli_A > RF39 > UBA660 > Faecimonas. Next base: position 4,548 of record CALVSS010000036.1, read on the forward strand.
AATATATCCAAGACCATACCGCCTATTTGATGTAGATGATTTAATATTAAACACTACAGGAACAATGATAGGCTTTCTAATAACTCCATTATTAACTTTTATTTTACCTACAAGAAAAGAACTAGATGAAAAAAGTTTTGAAAGGGGAAAGACCGTAAGTATTTTTAGAAGAGCACTTTCCTACTTTATAGATTTCTTTTTTCTTGCTATAATGATAGTAATAAGTAGTATAATAACTTATAATACCCCAGTAGTAAAATATTCTAACTTAATAGCAATCATCTGCTATTTTCTAATAATTCCATTATTAACTAGTGGAAAGACACCTGGTAAAATCATATTAAAAATGCAAGTTGTAGCAAATGAAGATACAAAATATAAAAGATTAAGAGTAGAATTAAGATATTTATTAAGTTACATACTATTTTATTATCAGTTTATTATTATCAATATATTAAAGGAAATATCTACTACAAATAATGTTTTACAAATAATAATAGATAGTAGTGTCATAATATTAAATATATATTTCTGGTTAAATATAATTAGTATAATGATAAATTTAGTAAAAAAAGACAAGAAATTTTTATATGAAAAGATTACAAAAACAAAGATAATATCAACAATAGAAATAGAACAAGAAGAAAAAGAACCAGAGAAAGAAAAGGAGGAGGAGAATAATGTTGGAATTAAAAAAGATTAGTAAAAGTTATAAGACTGGTAATTTTGTTCAAAAGGCATTAGATAATGTTAGTTTACAATTCAGAAAAAATGAATTTGTTAGTATTTTAGGTCCAAGTGGAAGTGGAAAAACTACATTATTAAATATTATCGGAGGATTAGATCATTATGATGAAGGGGATTTAATAATCAATAATAAATCCACAAAAAATTATAAAGAAAATGATTGGAATGCCTATCGTAATAACTGTATTGGTTTTATTTTTCAAAGTTATAATTTAATAAGTCATATTAATATTTTAGAAAATGTAGAAATGACTATGACACTTAGTGGTGTATCTAATAAAGAAAAAAGAAAAAGAGCAGAAGAAGCTTTAAAAAGAGTAGGCTTAATAGAACATTCTCATAAAAAGCCTAATCAATTATCAGGTGGACAAATGCAACGTGTAGCGATTGCTAGAGCACTTGCTAATAATCCTGATATTATTTTAGCCGATGAGCCAACAGGAGCACTAGATACAAAAACAAGTGAACAAATCATGGAATTAATAAAAGAAATATCCAAAGATAAATTAGTAATTATGGTTACTCACAACCGAGAATTAGCAGAAAAATATTCCACAAGAATTGTGGAATTAAAAGATGGGAAGTTAACGTCAGACTCAAATCCTGTGGAAGAAAAAGATATAGATAATAAAGAATTTGTTATAAAGAAAACAGCAATGAGTTTTTTAACAGCTCTAAAGCTATCTTTTAACAACATAAAAACAAAAAAAGGTAGAACAGCTTTAACAGCATTTGCTTCATCTATAGGAATTATAGGAATAGCCCTAATATTATCTTTATCAAATGGTTTTCAGACAAAAATAGATGAGTATGAAGAGGATACACTATCTCAAATGCCTATTACAATTAGTACTCAAGCTATGAATATGAATGCAGAAACAATGCAAGAAATTATGAAAAATCAAGAAAAACATAAAGAGTATACGAATAAAGAGATTGTATATCCAAAGAAAAATGATTTAGAAACTATGATTCATATGAATAAAATAGATCAAGATTATATAGATTACATCGGAAAAATAGATAAGGATCAATTAAATGCCATTGGTTATGAATATGGTACAACATTAAATGTAGTAACACAAAAAAGTGATGGCACTTATTCTATAGTACCAACAGCAACAAACTATTCAATGTCAACAACATCTTTAACAGGAGTAATGGGATGGAGTTTATATGCTGAAAGTATGGATGGAAAAAGTGCCCTAGAAAAAAATTATGATATATTAGCAGGAAAAATAGACGATAATCAACCAGGAATAGTACTTGCTATAAATGAAAAAAATGAACTTGATCAAGCTACATTAGAACAATTAGGATTTGACACTAGCAAAAATATTTCTTTTGATGAAATACTAAACAAAGAATTTAAAGTAATTCCTAATAACGTATATTATAAGGAAATAAATAACTACTTCGTTCCAAGTCAAGATTATGAAAAAATGTATGAATCTCAAGATGCTATTACAATTAAAATAGAAGCTATTGTACGAGGAAAAGAAGATAAGAAAGAATTAACCCAGTCAGGAATTTATTATAATTCTGCACTAGTAGATACAATAATTAACGCAAATAAAGATAGTGAAATTGTAAAGATGCAACAAGGAGTAGATTATAATGTATTAACCGGACAGCCATTTGATAGTACAACATCAACAATAACCAAAGACAATATTTTAGGAGTATTAGGAGCTGAAGTTACACCATCTGTAATCTATCTTTATCCAAAAGATTTTGATACAAAAGACTACATTACTAATTATTTAGATAAATATAATGATGATAAAAAAGACGCCGATAAAATTTTATATACGGATTATGCGGCTATGATTAGTACACTATCTGGAAGTATAATGGATGCAGTAACATATGTATTGATAGCATTTTCATCAATTTCCCTAATTGTATCTTGTATAATGATAGCAATTATTACTTATATTTCTGTATTAGAAAGAACAAAAGAAATTGGTATTTTACGTGCCTTAGGAGCAAGGAAAAAAGATATTAAGAGAGTATTTAATGCAGAAACTTTCTTAGTAGGAGTCTTCTCTGGGCTTTTAGGAATAGTTATTGCAGAGATTTTAACATTCCCAACAAACCAAATAATAGAAAATTTATCAGAATTACCAAATGTTGCCCAATTAAACCCAATTCATGCTATAATATTAATATTAGTAAGTGTAACTTTGACAGTAATTGGAGGATTAATACCAGCAAGTATTGCATCTAAAAAAGATCCAGTTGAAGCACTTCGAACAGAATAAGGAGAAAGTATATGGAACAAATAATGAAAAGATTTTTTAGATCATCAATTATAACTTCACTAATACTATTACTTCTAGGAATATTATTAATATTTCAATCAGAAACAACAATTATGATGATTTCTTATGTAATAGGTGGAGTATTAGTTGCAATTGGTGTATTGGCACTCATTCGTTATGTAAATGCAGGAGATAGTCCAGCAGCGCGTAATGAATTGGATATTGTTTATGGTATTGTTACTGCTATTTTTGGAATTATTATAATAAAAAACTATCAAATGATAGCTAGTATCATACCAGCAGTAATTGGAATTGCAATTGTAATAAGCAGTGCTGGAAAATTAAACTATGCGTTTCAATTAAGAAGCCAAGAAAATAGAATGTGGAAAACTACAATGGTTTTATCAATTATAAGTACAATCTGTGGACTTATTCTATTATTTAATCCTTTTGCAGCAGCATTAGGAATTATGAAAATAATTGGAGGATTCATTGTTTTATACGCTATACTAGATTTAATTTCAACAATTGCCATTCGTAGTAGTGTCAATGGAATTCATAAAGCCATGGAAGAAACAATCACAGATGCAGAAATTATCAGTGAAGAAGATGAGAATGATAAAAAAGGAAGAAAAAGAAAAGCAAAGAAAAGAAGACAGGAGTGATAAAAAATGCAAAAATTATTACTAATAGCCAGTTTTTCTGAAACTATAAAGGAATGGAACGATAAAATTAATGCATTTACTGGACGCTATATGGACAATGCTTTTATAGGAGGAGCAGTTGTTATAGTTATATTTGCCTTTGGATGTTGGGCTATTTCCTATTTGACAAAAAAATAAAGAATGTAAAAAATCTTACATTCTCTTTTCTTGGTTGAAAAAATCTTTAAAAAAAGATATAATACAAAAAGAAGAGAGGTAAAAATGGAGGAAGAAAAATTAGAAATAGGAAAAAGATATCAGATTCATAGTTATAAACACGACAGTAAGATACACCGTGCTTGGGATGAAGCAGTTTTATTAGAAATACACGATGACTATTTAATCTTTGGAAATGAAAAAACGAAAGTAACAGAATCTGACGGAAGAACTTGGCATACAAAAGAACCTGCAGTTTTATATTTTTTTAAAAATCAATGGTTCAACATCATAGGTCAATGTAAAAAAAATGGAATATACTATTATTGCAATATTGCTTCTCCATATATAATAGAAGAAGGAACAATAAAATATATTGATTATGACTTAGATTTAAGAGTGTTTCCAGATGGTAGCTTTAAAGTGCTTGATAGAGGAGAATATAAATACCACAAATCAATTATGAATTATTCAGATGATTTAGATATGATTTTAAAATCAGAATTAACAACTTTAATAAATATGGTAAGAAATAAAGATCCAATGTTCAATAAAGAAACGATAGAAAAATATAATCATATATATAATGAGATGAAGCAAAAGATGAAAAAATAAAGAAGAATTGTATATTCTTTTTTTATTTTTTAGTTAAAAAATCTAAAAAATAGGGGCTAAAAATAAAGAAAATAAAAAAAATGAAAAAAAATTGTAACCATTCAGACTATGAAAATAAAAAAAATTAAATAAAGTGTCAAAAGTAGTGTCAACGATGCTGCTTTTTTTGTTCAAATATGAGAAAATAATAATAACTTAAGGATAGTGATAGTATGGCAAAAATAAAAACGATGACAGTAACTGTAGATTTTTACAGACAATTCGAAGAATTAAATAATAAGTTAGATATATTGTTTAAAGAAAATAAAGAATTGAAAAAAGAGTTCAAAGAAAAACAAGATGAATTAAAAGCTATTATTTTAGAAAAAGATAAAACTATCCAAAAATTATTAAATGAAATAGATAGACTAAAAAATCAAAATAATAAAAACAGTAATAATTCTAGTAAACCATCATCGACTAATATTGTTACGCCTAAAAAGAAAACAGGAGCTAATTTATATAATTATCGCACTATAACCGGCAAAAAGAAAGGCGGTCAATATAATCATCAAGGATATAATTTAAGTAAAAAAGATGCAGAAAAATTAATAAGTGAAAATAAAGTTGAAGTTAGAGAAATTATTCATACAATCAAGGGTAATCCCAAAAAAGAGCCCTTAATAAAATATAGATATGAATTAGAAATTAAGCCATACATAGAAAAACATATATTTAAATATGATGATAAGTCTTCAGAAACACTGCCAAAAGAGTTTTATACAGATGTGACATATGGAAATAGTATAAAGACATTATCGATTCATTTAGGATGTTATAACGTAGTTGCTTATAATAGATTAAGTGATTTCTTTAGTGTGGTGACAAATAATGTTTATAATATTTCTAATGGAACATTAGTAAATTTTGTAAAAGAATTTGGGAACAAAAGTAAAGCTACAATAATAAATTTAGAAAATAACTTTTTAAATAAGGACAATGGATTTACTGATGAAACTGGGACCAAATTCAATAAGAAAAAGCTATATGTAAGAAATTATAGTAATGAAGAGAATGTAGTCTATAAAGTTCATAAAAATAAAGGTCATAATCCAATTAAAGAAGATAATATATTGCCAAGATTTTGTGGAGGAATAATGGGTGATCATGATACAACATTATATAGTTATGGTAGTAAAAATTATGAATGTAATATTCACTTGGGAAGATATTTAATGGAACTGATGGAAAATATACCAGATACGAAATGGCCATTTTTAATGTATGATTTAATATTTAGAATGAATAATACAAGAAAGATAGCTATAGCTTATGGATTAACAAAATTTTCTGATGATAAGATAAAAGAATACAAAGATGAATATGAAGAAATTTTAGAGCTAGCCAAAGAAGAAAACAAACAAATAAAATCTTCATATTACAGGGTAACCAAGGCCAAACCATTATATAATAGATTGGTAAAATATAAACAAAATCATTTGTATTTTATAGAAGATTTTAAAGTTCCCTTTGATGATAACCTAAGTGAAAGAGATTTAAGAATATTTAAAAACAAAACGAAAATATCAGGAGGCTTTAGAAGCATAAATGTTGCCCAAGATTTTGCTAATACCTTATCAATTATAAAGACATCTATCAAAAGGAATATAAACCCTTTTGAGTCTATTAATGCAATATTTGAAAATAAAGTGTTATTTGCAAATTAAAAGAGCAATCAATCACTGATTACTCTTTACTTTTGCGTGCCATAGTCTGAATAGTTAC
>CALVSS010000037.1 GCA_944359095.1 uncultured Bacilli bacterium
TATCTCCTTCATTCATAACTAAAATTAAATCAGCATTTTTAATAGTACTCAAACGATGAGCAATAATAAAGCTTGTTCTTCCTTCCATTAACTTATCCATAGCCTTTTGAATTAACTCTTCAGTACGTGTATCTACACTACTTGTTGCTTCATCCAAAATCAAAATCTTTGGATTAGCTAAAATAACACGAGCAATCGTAAGTAACTGTTTTTGCCCTCCAGATATATTATCCGCTTCTTCATTAAGAACCATATCGTAACCATCTGGTAATGTCTTAATAAAATGATCAACACTAGCAGTATGACAAGCTGTTTTAACTTCACTATCTGTAGCATCTAATTTACCATATTTAATGTTTTCTTTAATAGTACCATTAAATAACCAAGTATCTTGTAAAACCATACCAAACATACGACGAATATCACTTCTATTAAATTTAGTCATATCTTTACCATCAATTAAAATACGTCCACTATTTAAATCATAAAAACGCATTAATAACTTAACAATCGTAGTTTTACCTGCACCAGTAGGTCCAACAATCGCAATCTTTTGACCATCTTTGACTTTGGCACAAAAATCATGAATAATTATTTTATTTTTATTATACCCAAAGCAAACATGATCAAACACAATATTACCATGTAATCCTTCAGTAGATAAAGGATTAGGAATTTCTTGAACTTCTTCTTCTAACTCTAAAAATTCAAACACCCTCTCACTAGCCGCAACAGCAGATTGAACTGTACTCATTACTTGAGAAAGTTGATTAATCTGTTGAGTAAATTGTCGAACATATTGTGTAAATGACAAAATATCACCTACTTCAATACGATCTTTGATAACCATATATCCACCTAAAATAGAAATAACAACATAACCTAAATTACCAATAAATTGCATAATAGGATGCATCGTAGTAGATAAAAACTGACTCTTCCAAGCACTGCGATATAATGTCTGATTAATTTCATCAAATTTTAAAATAGCTTTTTCTTCTCCATTAAAAGCCTTAACAACATCATGTCCACCATAAATTTCTTCTACATGACCATTAATATGACCTAAATAATCTTGTTGCATAGCAAAATATTTTTGACTTTGCTTAATAACAATATTTAAAACAATCATACAAACTGGAACAATTAAAACAGCAGCTACCGTCATTGGAATATTAATAGAAATCATCATAATCAAAATACCAATAATTGTCGTAATACTTGTAATAATTGTAGTAATAGATTGATTTAAAGCTTGAGACAAAGTATCAATATCATTAGTAACGATAGATAAAACCTCACCATGAGTCTTAGTATCAAAATACTTCATAGGAAGTTTATTAATTTTTTTACTCAAAGAATTACGTAAGCGATAAGAAATATCATTAGAAACACCAGCCATAATAATTCCTTGAATAGCTGAAAATAAAGCACTAATAATATATAAAATAATTAAAATAAGGACAGTATGATTAATAACACCAAAATCAATACCACCAGTATTAGAAATTTTTCTCATTAATCCATTAAAAATTTCAGTAGTAATATTTCCTAAAATTTTAGGACCAATAATAGTAAAAATAGTAGATCCAATAGCAAAGACAATAACAAAAAACATAGATAATTTATAATCTTTTAAATAAGATAATAGTTTTTTTAATGTTTTACCAAAATCTTTTGCTTTTTCTGGTGCTTTATTTCCACCAGGACCACCATGACCAAAACTAGGCATTTTCTAACTCCTCCTTACTTAACTGAGATAAAGCAATTTCTTTATATACAGTACAATTTTTCATTAATTCTTTATGTGTACCCATACCTACAACACGACCCTCATCTAATACGACGATTTTATCAGCATTCATAATAGTAGAAATACGTTGAGCAACAATAAGTACAGTCTTGTTCTTAGTAATTTTAGCAAGCTCTCCACGTAATTTTGCATCAGTTTTAAAATCAAGAGCAGAAAAACTATCATCAAATACATAAATATCTGGGTTTTTAGCAATCGCTCTAGCTATAGATAAACGTTGCTTTTGACCACCACTAACATTAGTACCACCTTGACTAATATCATAATTAATACCATCTTTTAATTTAGAAACAAATTCCGTAGCTTGACTAACATCCAAAGCCTTCTTAACATCTTCATCCGTAATTTTATCATTACCATATTTAATATTATCACGAATAGTACCAGTAAATAAGACACCCTTCTGAGGAACAAAACCAATCTTATCACGTAACTCTTTTAAATCAACATCTTTAATATTGACACCATCTACTAAAACTTCACCATCAGTAACATCATAAAATCTAGGAATCAAGTTAATTAAAGTAGATTTACCACTACCAGTAGAACCAATAAATGCTGTAGTTTCACCAGGGTTAGCTACTAAATTAATATCTGTAATAACATCATAATCAGCATCAGGATAACGGAAACTTACATTTTTAAATTCCACTTGTCCACGCATCTTAGGATTAAATGATACTAAATGATCACTATTATAAATCGTATCAGGAGTTTCAATAATTTCCATAATACGTTTAGCAGAAACATTAGCACGAGGTAACATAATAGACATCATAGAAATCATCAAGAAAGCCATAATAATTTGCATTGTATATTGAATATAAGCCATGATATCTCCAACTTGCATAACACCACTATCAACGCCTTTAGCGCCTTGATAAACAATAATTAAACATACAAAATTCATAATAAGCATCATAACTGGCATCATAAAGCTCATAGCTCTATTGATAAATAAATTAACTTTAGTTAACCGTTTATTAGCTTCTTCAAACCGTTCTTCTTCATGACGTTCATTAGAAAAAGCACGTATAACTGGAAGCCCAGATAAAATTTCACGCGTAACCAAATTCAATTTATCAATTAACTTTTGAACACGATTAAATTTAGGCATAGCAATAGCAAATAAACTGATAACAACACCTAAAATAGCAATAACCGCAACAGCAATAATATAAGTCATATTAGCATTCGTACTCATCGCTTTCATAACTCCACCTATACCAACAATAGGTGCATAGAAAACAACTCGTAACAAGAACACAACAACCATTTGTACCTGTTGAACATCATTAGTAGTTCTAGTAATTAAAGAAGATTGTCCATACATCTTAATTTCATTTTTAGAAAAACCAACAACCTTAGTAAATACTTTATGACGAAGTTCCTTCGCAAGACGAGCTGCCATACGAGAACCAATAAATACAATTAAAATACCAACAGCCATAGCAGCAAGTGCAATGCCTAACATAATAAGACCAACTTTAAAGATATACATCGTTTGAATATGATCTGTATCAATACCTATTCTTTGATATTCACTCTTAACATAACTAACCGCCGCTTGCTCTATAATAGTATCCGGAATATCTTTAATTTTCTTATCAATTTGTGATAGCATTTTTTCTCTTTCTTGTGGACTCATCATAGTAAGAACTTGTTGTAAAGTAACGCCTTCAGGTAAGTCAAAAGAAACATTAGAATCACTAGACTTCTCACTAGAAGATGCATAAGATAAAATCATCATAGGTTTAGCCATAATAGAACTAACTTTATCAACATTCCTATTTTCTTTTAATTTATAAATATCTTCCCCATGATAAGTTTTACTCTTTTCATAAGACTTTAAAATATATTTTTGATCGTCCTCTTTCATAAATAATATTAAAGTATCAAGAGTATTTTTACCAATCTCTTCAATAGCCGCATTTTCAATACCACCTTGTTGAACACCAACATTAACAATCTTAGATGTATAATCAGGTAATGTTAAATCTAAATAAGCTTGTACAAAAAGTAATAAAATAACAGCTAAAACAGAAAAGATAGAACTTTTTAAATATTTAAAAACTTTTAACATTTATTCTCCTCCTTATAAATTCCATAACACAATATATCAACCTTATGTCTATACTGAATACGTACAAAATCATCATACTGATGTTTAACTGCCTCTGTAATTCCTATTAATAAATTATGCATAAATAAATGAAAAACAAACTCTAAATCTTCGTCTTTTAACTGACTAGATTCTATAACAGATTTTACATATAAGTAAAAAGCATGTCCTGGTCTCGTAAACTTCTCTTTACATATATTAAAATACAAAAATATATTTCTTAAAAATAACGACATATCATTTGTTTTTATTTCATCAGTAAAAATATCATATAGTTTTAAAAAAGACTCCCTAATATCACCATTGCAAGAAATAAAAACTTCTTTCGTAAGAGAAAAAATACGTTGTTTCTGTAGCTCTAACAAATATCCAAACAAATCATTTTTATCTGTAAAATAAGTATAAAAACTTCCTCTAGATATATGAGCATTCAATATAATTTGATTAATAGATGCTTCTGTATAAGGAACTCTATAAAATTCTTTTAAAGAAGCATCAATCAACATCTTTTTTTTTTTTTTTTTTAAATTTAAAAATGTTTTACTTGGCATTACATCACCCCCTATATTCAGTATATGACAACCTGTCATACAAATAACCATTATAAAGAAAATATGACAATGTGTCAATATCATATAAAAATTTCACTTAAATTACACAAAAAAAAGAATTAAGACTACTTAATTCTAATTTTTCTTAGCTTTTCTCTCTTTTGTACGAAATCCAAAAAAGTATACTAAAAATACAATAAATAAAATAATAAGTAACATGAAAACAATATGAGAATATTGATTCATAATACTTAATATACTCTCCCAATTTTTTCCTACTTTATTTCCTACGATTAATAGTATGCTATTCCATATAGCAGAACCAACTGTAGTATAAAGCAAAAATTTGTCCATTGTCATTTCGCTCATACCAGCAGGTATAGAAATTAAACTTCTAACAACGGGAATAAATCTACAGAAAAATACAGTCTTATTTCCTTTAGTATCGAACCAATAATCTGCTTTATCAATATCATTAGTTTTTATTCTTAATACTTTCCCTACTTTCCCAGAGACAATCTTCTTAAGTCTCTCTTTATTTAATAATTTACCTATGTAATATAATACAATAGCCCCAACAACAGATCCCAAAGTTGAAAATACTATCATAAGAAAAATATTTAATTTTGTATAAGTAGTCATAAACCCACCAAACAATAAAACTACTTCTGAAGGTATTGGTGGAAATACATTTTCAAAAAATATTAAAAAGAAAATTCCAACATACCCAAATCGATTCATAACTGAAATAATAAATTCTTGCATAAATCCCCCAAATCTAATCATTATCTTTTCTTGAATAGAAGGTAATTAAAATTTGTACACGGCTCTATTCTAACAATAATAAATATAATATGAATCATAGCAACTGTCAAGAAAAAAGGTAGTCATTAAATTGACTTATAAATTGACTACCCAAATATCTAAATGGTACCATGTACGGGGTTCGAACCCGTGTATACTGCCTTGAGAGGGCAGCGTGTTAAACCACTTCACCAACATGGCATAGTGCAAGAACAGTATAAGTGTATCATAAAATATTTTTGATTGCAAGATAAACTAGAAAAAAAATACTTTATAGCAAGTACTATAAAGTATTAATATTATCTAAAAAGAAAGAAAGACTTCTTCTTTTTCTTAGCTGGTGATGGTTGCAAAAACTCATGAGGATATAAAAAATTACCATTTTTTTCTTTTAACATATGAAATTGTCTTAATTCTTCACTAGTAAAATTATACCTCTTTTCTAAAGAAGATAACTTTTTATAAAACTCCTCAGGTTTAAGCATAGCAACATTTAAATGATATACATCTTTTAAAATACTAGCAATCAATAATTCTTTATCAAGATTAGCACTTTCTACAATTTTTTTATTCATAGTATGATAATGGGATATCATCAGTGAAGAATTTGTAGTGGCAGGTAAACTTCCTATTTTAGCACTATCACCATCACAGAAAATTAATTGATCTCCCACTAACAAAACATTTCTAAAATTAAAATCAGGAACATAAACATTATGATTATGAAAGAATTGATAATCTTTTGAAATTTGTAAAAAAGACTTATATAATATATCCATATAATCATAATGATTTTGAAAATATTGCTCTAAATTGACTGCATCAAAATAATAAGGCATCGTATACCCTATAAATTCGTCATTAGAATTATAAACACAGTCACTTGGTAAAACCATTTTATTTGCTAATTCATTTTTTTCAGATAAAGCTTTTACTTTTTTCTCTCTTAAATTAGTAAAATAAATAACATCTTTTTTTCTATAAGGTAATGGTTTATAAATTTTATAAAGTTTACAATCTTCTTTATTTAAATATAAATCTGCTTCTCTACCCCTTAAATTTAATTTTTCGAAAAAAGGTGTATTAATATTATCAATAATAATTTTCTCCATGATTTCAACCTCCTATCAAACATTTCATAAATAGTTAATATATTTATAAAATAATATATGATATTAGCCAAAGATAAATACAAAAGAAAAGATAACTAGGCATACAAAATAAGAATAGGAAACTCTTATTTAAAGTAAATATCTAGTTATCTATAATGTTATCCTCTTTGAATAGGAGCTCCAAAATTAATTACCTTCTGAGAATCTTTATAACTTTTTATAAAGTTTTTAGAAGTTTTATCATCTGTTGCAATATCTTCCTTAACTTTAGAACGAAAATCAGAAATGAAGAAATCACTAGGCATCCTTGAATCATAAATAGTAGCAGCATCATTCATAGCATCTAATAAATAATCATTATTAACTTCACTAGCGTCAAAAACAGTAGAAGCTGGTGAATATCTTTCCATATATGCTAATTTTTGTTGTTTCATATATCCAGTAAATGGTAATTTAACATTTTGAATATGATTTTGTTTTAAATAATCATTTGTTAAATCAGCTAAAACATAGGCCAAAGCAGATTCTTCATTAGCAGACAATGTAATAGATGGTCCTTCAAAAAACAAATAATCATTTTTTCCAAACATATTTAAAGTAATATGATAAAATTCTTCTCCATTTATATCTTCTTCTCTATTTACCTTTGTAATAACTTGAAAAGAATAACGATTTCCTTTATGACTAGAACAAATACGATTCATAACACGATAAGCATCATGATATTGCTCTAACCAATGATCACAACAATCAATTAAATTTTTATTATTTTCTAATAATTCATTTTTATTATTCTCTATTTGAGAATCCATAATTTCACACTCCAATATTAATTTGATTAAGAAATAAAATAGAAATTAGTAAACTACTTATCTAATTTCTACTTACCTAACATATTTAGTAAATTTATTTTGAACATATCTTTTTCAGGATTAGTTTTAGAAATCATAACACCTTTATAAGTAGATAATTCAGCTCTATGCCCTTCATCTAATATACCTTCAGGAGTAATATTAGTTAAAAGAATAATATGTTTATCCAAATAAGCAGTATAATGTAACATAATTTCGCCATGAACTTTAGCAAATAAATCATCTGTAGGTAATTTTAATTCATAAGAAATAGTATGTCTTTTATCATCTCTACTAACTTCTTTACCTAAAAAATTACCCTTTCTTAATTCTGGATAATAAGAAAATGTTAATTTCTTAAAAGCAAGCATATTATACTTACGAACTGAACGCTCTTTCTTTCTAAAATCATTTTCATCTAAATATTCAAAAATATAAGTCTTATTTTCCATACTATATTCAACCTCCCCAATATAATACGCTCCAATTAGAACCCCTCTATCCTTGAAGTAAACATATTATAGCATAAAAGTAATAATTTGTCAAACTTTTTTTCGAAAACAAGAAAAAAGAAAAAAGGAGTAAAAACTCCTATTTTTTAGTATAAACAAAGGCATTTTCTTCTTCAGTAGAAGTATTATTAGCCATTTCTTCGACTATAGCATTTGCTATCTCTTCATTTGTTGCAGTCTCAGTAGTAGGCTGAGGAGTTGGTGTAACTTTTTCAGTAACTACATTAGATTGTACTGGTGTTTCAGCAGTCTTCTCTTCATACTCAACGAAAACATCACCATTAGAAGTAGTACCAACACTAGGCTCTTCCACAGTAACACCAACAGTACTAGAAGGTTGATTATTATAATCAGGTTGTTGTGAATCAAACTCTTTACCTGTTTCATTAGGATCAGGTAAGTCAACGTCTGCTCCACTACCATCAGTAGTAAAATCTTTATAGCTGTCATCTACATTACCAGCCTCATCAGTTACTCCAGGATTTAATTGTGTACCATGACCAAAGTCTTCTATATTAACTTTTTGATCATCACTAGAATCCTGATTACTGTTATTTTGATTAATTTGATCATTAATTTGATCTAGATTATCTTGAAAATCTTGTTTATCTTGTTCTATTTCATCACGAATTTCTTCAGCGTGTTTATCAGCTTCAGCTTGCATATCTTGACGATTTTGTTCAGCTTGAGCTAATCCTTGTTCCTTACTTACTTGATTTTCCTTTTCAATCTGTTGATTAACAGCATCTTCCGCATTTTTAACAGCTTCTTCTCCTGCTAAAGAAACGGCTTGATTACGGTCAGTAGTTACTACCTTAGATGTTTCTGTACGATAAGAAGTAGAACTAGATTGCTGTTGGTAAGACTCTTTTTGAGTAGATTGAAATTGTGTATTAGTATTAGCAGAAACTGTAGCAGAAGCATTTAAATCAAATGAACCATTAACATTTTTTTGGAAAAGATCTAATTGACTCAAATCACGATTAGCATCACTAACGAAATAAATATTTTTATTCTTTAACTCTGTAATTTTAGCATCCATAAATTGTTGAAAAGTTGGATTAGCCTCATCTTCATAGGCAGCTAAAGTAATTTGTTCAGCACGATCATATTTTCCTTGTGCATATTCACATAATCCTAAATCATTAAAGTAATTAATAACTTTATCAGAGAATGTATGATCAATCGCAAGATTTTGAAACATCATTTCACTTGCTGCAAAAATTGGAGTAACAGCAAGTTTATAAGACTCAATATCATCACGAGACTCTAAATGAGAAATTCCAACTTCCCTAACTTCTTCTGTAATAGGGAAATCTTTGTATGCTTCTTGATATAATGCATTAACAGCAGCAACTTTAGCATCTCCATTTGCTTCTTTACACTTTAAGAAAAGCTCGTTATATTTTTGATAAAAGGCTTTACCTTCTTCTGTATTTAATAAAGAATCTAGTGAAACTGGTTGTTCTCTAGTTTCAAGAACAAAAGCACCCATCAATTGCAAAGTTGCTTCTTTATAATAAGCTGTAAAATCATAAGAATTTACTTCATAGCCATTAAAAATGGCACGAATTTCTTCTCTTGTAAAATCATTATAAGCTAAATTTAAAGCATTCACTTCTCCCCAAGTAAGAGTTGCACGAATATTAGGATGAGTAGCTTCAACATATTTATCAGCAAAAGTTCCATTAAAGTAATCTAAATAACTACCAACTTTACTCATTTCCTTCTTTTGAACTTCACTTTTAGTTTTTTCTAATAATTGTTCAAAAGATAATGTTGATAAATTATCATTACTAATATCACTAGCATGAACCGTTGTCAAAAAGTCATCAGCAACAGAACCAGGTACTACAGTAGTATTAAGTGTAGAAGTTGTAATATCTTGATTTTCATTTTTCTTTGGAGTACAAGCAGTAAATCCAATAGCCATCATTAAAGCAGTAAAACAAGCACCAACTCGTTTTGATAAACTACGTCTTGATTTAGTATTTTTTTCACTATTTTTTTCATCTTTTTTAGCTTTTTCAGCTTTTATTGCTTTCTTTTCTGCTTTTTTATCATTTAAATAAATTTTACTAGCTGCTAAATGATTCTTAAAATCTGTAAATGGAGAAGTAAATATTTTCACAAAACGACCTATGCTACTTTCATTAGAATAGACTTTCTTCTCATTTTTCCTTGCCATTTTCTTTGCTTTTTTCTCTTGACGTTTAGCTTTCCATTTAGAAAATCTTGTTTTTTTATCTTTCTTTTTATTTTCCTGACTAGAATTATTATCACTAATTGTTTCTATAACTTCAGTACCCTCATTTTCTTGATTAAAAGGCTTATCTCTATTTGCTACCCATTCATCATAATGTTCAAAAAAGCTATTTGCCTCTTCATCAGACACATAATTAGGAATTTTTCTCAACTTTTGAAAATTATTAGTTAATTCTCCAGAAGTAGTTTCTCTCATAGCAACTTTAGAATTTTT
>CALVSS010000038.1 GCA_944359095.1 uncultured Bacilli bacterium
AAACGTTGATTTTTATCATATCCTATAACAATATTTCCAAGCATACTTTTTAAATCATCTAATGACTCAGCTAAACAAAATAAAGCCATAATTTCACTAGCAGCAGTAATATTAAACTTCTCCATTCGGCCATCTAATTGAACTCTACGTAAAGCCCGATCATTAACATCCAAACAGCGATTAAAAATTACCTTATCAATACCTAATTCATTTCCATGATAAATATGATTATCAATAGCAGCACATAATAAATCATTTGCAGCAGTAATAGCATGAAAATCCCCAGTAAAATGAAGATTAATATCTTCCATAGGAATAACCTGGCTATAACCACCACCTGTTGCTCCACCCTTCATACCAAAAACAGGACCCATAGAAGGCTCTCGTAACACTAAAATAGAATTCTTATTCAACTGACGAAAAGCATCACCTAATCCAATACTAACCGTTGTTTTCCCCTCTCCAAAAGGAGTAGGACTAATAGCAGTCACTAAAATAAGCTTCCCTTTCTTACTAGTTGGCTTCTTCAATATTTTAGCTTTATCATTCCCATATAATAAATAATCCTCTTCTCCTAAATTTAACGATGATAAAATCTCACGAATATCCTTTTTACAAGCACTATGAGCAATTTCTATATCTGTCATAACATCACCTCTAATTAAATTATATCATATTTAACAATGATTATGAAATTTGCATAAGAAAAGCATAATAGATACCAAAAATAAAAAAGAAAACAAGAAAAAGAGAAAATAGAAAAGAGAAACTTATCAAAAAACAAAAAATAATGATTTGCACTAATAAAAATATTTTGATAACATCAAACGCGTTAAGGAAAAGGAGGAAAAAATGAAAAAATTTATTGTTTTCTTAATAATAGCAGTACTATGTATCCTAGGAAGTAAAAATGTTTATGCCAGTACTTGGTTCTATGAAGGAGAATATATAAATGGAATATATATGAACAAACAAAAAAAAGATTCATCTACTATTTATTATCAAAAAGCCAGATTCTTTAGACAAGTAATGACTGATCAATATGCTTATTGTATTGACCCTTTTGTATTTTTTAATACAGCATCATCCTATGATGAAGTAATAACACCAGATAATCTTACAGAAAATCAAAAAGAGGAAATATCCTTAATTGCTTATTTTGGATATGGATATAAAAACCATACAGATAAAAAATGGTATGCCATTACCCAAATGATGATATGGAAAGTAGCTGATCCTACAGGAAACTTCTATTTTACAGATGGATTAAATGGCCCAAAAATAGAAATATTTACAAACGAAATAGCAGAAATTAATAATTTAATATCCGATTATAAAAAAGAAACTTCTCTAAATAATCAAACATACACAATCGTAGAAGGACAAAAAATAACTATAGAAGACACGAATCATATATTATCTAACTATAAAGTAAATAATCAAAATTTTAGTATAGAAGGAAATACCCTAGTCGGAAATAATTTAACGGAAGGTACCTATGAACTATCATTAACAAGAGAAGAAAATTATCATAATAAACCATTACTATTTTATCAATCCCAAAATAGTCAAGCCCTAATGCAGACAGGAGACATTAAAAATAAAGTTGAAAAATTAAATATACAAGTATTAAAAACAGAAATTGAAGTAACAAAAATAGATAAAGATACAAAAACCACAACACCAAGTGGTGAAGGAAAACTAGAAGGAGCAGTATACGGATTATTTAATGAAACAAATACCCAAATAGCAACACTCACTATAGGAGAAAATAAAAAAACTAAAATAACTAATCTTCCCCTAGGTAAATATTATATAAAAGAATTAATTGCTCCAAAAGGATATCAACTAGATAAAGAAATACATAATATAGAAATTACAAAAGAAAACCCAACATTAAAAATAACTTTAGAAGATGAAATAATAAAAAAGAAAATAAAAATCTATAAAACCTACGATGAAGATAATAAAAATCCAGAAAAAAACATATCATTTTCTATTTATAATAAAAATAACATTAAAGTAGCAACCATCACAACAGATGAAAATGGAGAAGCTGAAATTACATTACCATATGGTGAATATAAAATAGTTCAAGAAAATACTACCGAAGGTTATCATAAAATAGAAGATTTCACAATAAAAGTAAAAGATATGAAAGAAGAAAAAATTACTTTAACAGACTACAAAATAAAAGTTCCTAATACAAAGACAAATATTATTCTCTATATTTTAACAATAATATCAAACATCCTATGGCATTAATAAAAAAATTATGTTATTTAGGAACAATATTAGTAATCTATAGTCTAATATGTCATACTATTTATGATAAAAATATAACGACAAAAGAACCAAAAAATATAAAAAAAATATCCACAGAGTCTGTGGAAAAAACTGATTTAATCGGTTATTTAGAAATTGAAAAAATTAACCTAAAACAACCCTTATATAAAATAAATAGCGACAAAAACAATATAGAAGAGAATGTAACCATATTAAAAGAATCAATACCACCAAATAAAGAAAATAGTATTATCTTTTTAGCAGCCCACTCAGGTAGTGGTAAAATTGCTTTTTTTAACAATTTAAATAAATTAAATATTAAAGACAAAATAAAGTTAAGTTATAAAAATATAACTTATCAATATATAATAACAGATATATGGGAAGAAAAGAAAAATGGCTACATCCATGTGAATAAAAGTGAGAAAAATCAACTAGTGTTAACCACTTGTAGTACAGAAAATAATAATAAACAGTTAATTATAAATAGTAAATTAATAACATAAAAAATACTAGTTTTCACTAGTATTTCTTTCCGTTTCTAAAAAATCTAAAGCTGTTTGTAACTGTAAATCATTATCTTCACAAGGATTAGTGTAATATTCTGTTGTTAATAATACAGTTTTATCAGGAGTAATTCCTTTTTTATTGATTGATTTTCCTTTTGGGGTTAACCATTTTTCAGTTGTATATTTAACACTAGTACCATCTGATAAAGAATAAGCAGTTTGAATAGTTCCTTTTCCATAAGTAGTATCTCCAATTAAAGTAGCATCAGAATAAGAATCTTTAAATGACGCAGCTAAAATCTCGGCAGCAGAAGCACTAGTAGAATTCGTCAAAAGAACAACTGGATAAGTTCTAGAAGTTTTCGTCGAATCTTTAATTTTAGAAACATCTTCTTTCGTTTGAACCTGATATAAAACTTTTCCTTTTTTCATAAATAACTCTAAAATTTTTTTAGCTTGACTTACATGACCACCAGGATTAGAACGTATATCAATGATTAATGATTGGATATTTTTCTTTTCTACTTTCTCTAATTCATCTTTAAACTGTTTATATGTATTAGCAGCAAAATTATCAATATAAATATATCCAGTATTACCATTATTTAAAGAATAAACTTTAGAAGTAACAGAAACTAAATCAATAGTATCTAAAGAAATCTTCTTCGTAATTTCTTGATTATCTCTTATAAAAGTCAATTTTAAAGTTTTACTATTAGCTTCTTTTACCATATTAGAAACCTCATCTAAAGATTTACCATCTAAAGATTTACCATCTATTTTTAATAAGATATCCCCTTCTTGAATACCAGCTTTAGCAGCAGGAGAACCAGCAGAAACAGCCAAAACTAAAAATTGATTATCTTCATCAACAGTCATAGTAACACCAATACCTTGATAACTACCATCAACAGACTCATTAAAAGAAACGGCCTTATCTTCATCCATATATGTTGAAAAAGGATCTCCAAGCGAAGACATCATCCCTTTAACAGCCGCATCAACTAAATCACCTTCATCAACATCATCGTAATAATTATCTAAAATATCATTATAAACCGTAATTAATTCTTGTAAAGAAGAAGAAATTTTCTCACCCTTATACTCATGTCTAAAAAAAGAAACACTAGTACCAATCACAACACCAAAAATAATAGAAACAATAATAACAATTAAAACTTCAACAGTATTAAATCCTACTTTGCGTTCCACAATAATTTCTCGAACATCCTCCTCATCACACTTAGAAGCATCTTCAGAAAATTGAGGAATTTTCTTAAAATTAGGTTTAATAAAAGGAAATTTTCCAAACTTAGCCATACTAAATCACCTCGCTAAATTATACTCTAATAATACCACAAATAATGAAAAAAAATAAGAGGTTAACAACCTCTTTTATGCTAATTTTTCTTGAATAGATTTTTCTCCTTCAATGTAATCAACAACTTCACCATCTTCAAACTCTATTAACGTAGGTCCAGATATTTTTAACTGATCAATAGATTGAACATCTTCATTTGCAGTATCAGAAGAATATTTCTTATTAAAAGAACTACTCATATCAACGGTATAAATAGCATCATAATCATCTTTATCTTCATAAGTACTAACAATATTAGTATATAAAGACTTAATATCATCATCAGACATATCATAATAAAGTACAAAATAATGATCATCACTCATAGAAAAACTATTTCCAGCTAATATTTTTTGATATTGAATATCCGCTTCTGATGGAGTAGTATCAATAAGACTAGAAGTACTATCATCTTTAGACAAAATATAAATTGTAAGAAGATAAAAAACACCTAAAAATATAGCAATAGCGATTAAAATCTTAACACCCTTCCAAATCTCTTCTGTAAAAGAAGAAGATACAGAATCAATTTTTCTATGCATTGTTTTATTATATTTTTTATTTTTAGCCATATAAATCACCCAAAATGATTATAACATAAGAAAAAAAAGAGGTAAAGCTCTTTATTTCATCGTCTGAACAACTCCAATCGATTGAGCAACCTCTATTAACTCTTCTTGATTTAATACATCACTAACCAAATAATATTCAATGCCATTAGTAGTCCAATTTAATGAATTATTTGTCATAACTCCTAAGGTATCCATCAATTGATAAGGTTCCCCATAAGTAGGAATAACTGTAAATTCATCTTCAACATTAGCAGTTTCCTCTACCAATAAGAAAGGCTTTTCCCCATCAAATGTCATAATAATTCTCTCCCCATCACCTTTATCTATCTTTTCTTCATTAGTTAACTTAGTTCCACTAGGCACCATTAAAGGATAAATACTATCACCCAAAGCACTAGTTTGCTCCACTTGTTCATCAGTAACATAAGTTTTCATAACTGTATCTAAAGAAAAATAATCTTTTTTAAAAGTAGGAGAATAATCAACATCATCGAAATCCATAGTCATACAAATAACAGAATCACTATTATATACTTGAACCTTTTTAACCTTTAAACTCTTTGATAACTGTATTTTTTGTTTCACTAAATTACGATTATTAGGATAATTAACAGAAGTCATAAATGTATAACCATCATCTGTTTCTTTAAATGTTCTTTCGGAATCATCTTCAATATCACGAGCTAACGATTCCAACAAATAAATTTGAGAATTACTATATGGCCAATCGCTTTGGAATTTAAAACTTTTGTTTAAAGAAGGAGTAACCACCCAAACACGCGAAAGTTTAACCTTTTTATATATAAAACTAATTATTTTCTATCTGTTTTGTTTCATTTAACAATTTATCAAAGTCGGAAACATAATTCTTATCTTGAATAACTTTGTATTTATCATACTCGCCTTCTGCCTTTTCTACTGCCATTTTATGAGATATTTTACCTTTACCTTCTAATACTTCATAATGAAATAAGGTTAAAGCATTTTCTACTTCCTTTTTCCAATCACTCATATACATAGGAATATTTCTTTCAGCATTGTTTTCAGCAATATCAAGAAATAAGTTTACTAAATTATTTAAATTCTTAATTTCTTTTTCATCTAAATAATTTTTAGCAATAGTAACATCAGATTTTAATATCTTACCATCAGGAGAATTTTCCCATGTCGTAAGTCCCATGTTGACTTTTTTTGCATCTACCCTATTATAAATAATTTCGGCTGCTGTTTGTCCTGTGATAGCAAAGTGAAACTTATTTTGAACTGTTTTATAAAATGTTATTGCCTCATCACTACTCTTATCATAGTCAATAGAACATTCAGCAAATATGTCGGTAATCTTTTGATAAAACATTCTTTCACTTGTACGAATTAATTTAATTCTTTCAAGTAATCTTTGAAAATATTCTTGGTCAGTCCTCCTTGCTTTCATAAATCTTTCGTCATTTAAAGCAAAGCCTTGAACCATATAATCTTTAATTATTTTATTAGCCCATGTTCTAAACTTAATTGCTTTTTTAGAATTAACTCTAAAACCAATGGAAATAATCATATCAAGATTATAA
Organism: uncultured Bacilli bacterium; assembly: GCA_944359095.1. GTDB lineage: Bacteria > Bacillota_I > Bacilli_A > RF39 > UBA660 > Faecimonas. The sequence goes on from CALVSS010000038.1 coordinate 6,293, forward strand.
TATGGGTAAACTCTCTTAACCTCACGATTACCTTCTTTTTGAACTTGTGCAATTTTTGCACAAGTTGAATTTTCTTCTAGTTCCTTATCATTATAGATATTTTTAATATGACGAACAATACCACTTCTATCAATATTAAAAAGAGTTGCTAATGCTTCGGTATTTAACCAAACATCTTCATTTTTTAACAGAACTTCAATCTTTATATTTCCTTCTTCATCATTATAAAACAAAATATTATTTTCGTTTCCTATTAATTTATCTTGCATTTTTCACCCCCTAAAAACTAGTTCTCTTTAATTTCAAAATCTAATAACTGATTACATACATCTTCGTAAATATCCTGTGAATGCAAACAAGTATCAATTAAATATTGTTTATCATTATCGTATTCTTTTAAACCTCTCATATAATAAGGTCTATCTTTATCTAGTATAATAAATGGCATAATACTATTTTTCAAACACTCTTTAAACATTATCATTCTGCCACATCTGCCGTTGCCTTCTCCGAAAGGGTGGATTCTCTCAAACCTAACATGAAAATCTATTATATCTTCAAGTGTTACTTTCTTTAATTTTAAATAATTGTTAAGTAACTCATCAATATCTTTTTCCACATCTTTAGGCTCACTTGTTTTAATGACGTTTACTATTCCTATTATATTAGGAACTACTTTAAAGCCCCCAACATTATATCTAGGATCATCTTCATCACTTGTGTTTCTCTTTAAAATCTTATTCATCTCTATCATCATTTCTTTTGAAAGAGGTTTATCTACATTATCTAACATATAATCAAATAACTTAAAATGATTTTTAGCTTCTGTTAAATCATCTAATTTAATTACGTCATCACTCTTTGGAATAAAACTAGAAGTATCAAATATTGCTTCAGTTTGTTCTTCTGTTAATCTACTTCCCTCTATCTTGTTAGAATTATAAGAAAAATTAACTTGTGAAAAATGATAAATATTTCCTTTAAATTTTGATTCTTTTTGTTTAACTAATTCGTGTTTGATTTTTTGTACGTCCATTCATCTCACATCCTTATATATTATACTAGCCTAAACTTATAATAAATATCGATATTTTTATCTTCATCAATTTCGATTCTATCAATAAGTGTTGTAATGAGAGCTCTAGTAGGTTTTTCTAGTTTTAAAAACTCTTCTATTTTTTGTGCATAGTATTTATCATCAGTAACATTTGTATTTTCAAGATTCTTTAACTGCTCTTTATAGAGGTTAATTTCCTTTTCCTTATTCTTTATGTCAAGAGTAAAATTATTATATGTTCTTTTATACATCTCTAAAGTTATATTACCATCTAACTTATCATTATAGCAAACATCAATTTTTCGTTTTAAATTTTCTATCTCGTTATCTAACTTATTAATTTCGTAAAGTATTTTGTTCTTTTTATTTTTTAATTTATCAGAATTTTTTAAAGCATTCTCTAACATATTAGTATTAATATATTCCTCGCACATTCGCCTTAACTCTTTTAAAACAATTTCTTCAATTTCAAAATACTTCACACTATGAGGAGTACATACTCCTTGATGTTTTCTTTTAGCCCAGTAATTACAATTACCATATATTCTAGTAACCTCTCCATATTTTTTAGTTACACGGTTTTGAGCTCTAAAACCAAAAGTATGACCACACTCTTTACAAAAAATAAGTCCACGAAGTAATAAACTATTAGTAATGCCATCTCCTTTAAAACGATTTTTATTGCTTTTAAACATATTCTGTACTAATTCAAAAGTAGCCTTATCTACAATAGCTGGTACAGCATTCTCACATACAATCCAACTATCTTCTCTTGTATGAATACGTTTTTTAGATTTATAATTAATCTTCTTCTGTTTGCACTGCGTAAGATTTCCAATATAAGTTGGACAAGCAAGTATATCTCTTACTGTTCTCGTTGCCCAAACTCCATAATGATAATTGTTTTGTCCTATCTTCATATTTTTATGCTGACTAGGAGTTGGAATTTTCTCATTTGTTAAAGTATCACATATCGTTCCAAGCGATGAACCATTTGTGAACATATTAAATATTCTTCTAACAACTTTAGCAGCTTCTTCATCGATTACTAACTTATGTTTATCTTCTTCACTCTTTTTATAGCCATAAGGAGCATAAGCTCCAACAAACTGACCATTTCTTTTTTTAGTATATAAAGAACTTCTTAGTTTATTAGATATGTCTTTAACATACATATCATTAAAAGCACTTTTAAATACTAACATATCATTAGCTGATGTTTGTTTTGCTGTATCAATTCCATCATTAACAGCTACATACCTAATTCCATGTTCTGGAAAATACTTTTCAACATAATAACCAAACTCAATATGATCTCTTCCAAGTCTTGATGTATCTTTGGTAATAATCATATTGATTTTTTTATCTTCGCAGTCTTTAATCATTCTTTTAAAGCCATCTCTATCAAAAGTTGTTCCAGAAACTCCATCATCGACATACTCATCCACAAAAAGTAAATTATTATCTCTAATATAATTTAAAAGCAAATCCCGTTGCGTTGATATACTACCACTTTCACCTAACCTCTCATCTTCTCTAGATAATCTTAAATATATTCCTACCTTATAGTCGTCCGTTATCATAACATCTCCTCTATAAGTCTAAGATTATATCCGTATCTATTATATCATTAAATTTTAAATCTTCGTCTAAAAAAGATAAGAAAAATGAACTAATTAGTTCGTCTAAAGTAAGTGCTTTATCATCAAATATATTATTTACCTTATATTTGTCCATATTCCACCTCATTAAATGTATATGAGGCACGTCTTAAAATATTTTGTCTTGTTTTGTTATCTATATTAATTTCTCCTTTCCTTATATTATTAATAAAAATTCCTCATAATAAATTCAAATCCTTTCTATTTATATTCACTTAATAAATTTTCCATTTCTTTTTGTTCTTCTAAAGTTGCAGGTGTACTTTCACACCTATTTCCATCCCAAATTAAAACACCATCATCATCTTCTCTGATATGTGGTGCTTTTTTTCCTTTTATTATTTCTTCCGAATTGTTTGCTACATCAGTAACAGTAATAAAACTTTGTATTTTTTTATTTCTATCTATATAAGAGTTTAAATAACCCTTAACATAAATCTTATTACCTTTTATAAAATAATCTTTATAAATATGATAAAGCTCTCTTACTATATTTAAACTAACATATACATTCTTATCTTCCATAGTAGTATATTTTCTTGTAGTAATACCAAATTTAATATATTTATCATTTGTATCTATAATTCCATTAATAACTCCTGATAATAACACTTTATTTAAATTTATATCGTCATAATTCATTCATCAGATCCTTTCTTTTAAATATAATTTTAAATACTTTATTTTTTATTTATATTTATTCTTTATTATATAGTAGAAATATTTTTCTAGTGTACTAGCAATTTTCTTCTACACCTATAGAAGTATTTTTCCACCCTATTTCTGTAACATATAATTTTCTAGTATGATTAATATATTCTATTTTAATTAATCCCTCTTTCTTTAACTTTGCTAAAGATGATGTTATAGTTCTTTTAGATACATTAATTCTTTTAGCCAAATATTCATTACTGGCAAAGCAGTCATTTCCTTTATAATTTAAAGAGCAAATCATTCCCATTACAAGTTTTTCTGTTGAGTTCAAATTTTTATTTTCACAAAC
>CALVSS010000039.1 GCA_944359095.1 uncultured Bacilli bacterium
AATCAATTTCTCATATGTAAAATTTTTATTGAAAATCAATTTTTTTTAATGTAAAATTTTCTCTGAAAAATCACACACTTTACAAAATAACAGCTTTCTAACTGTTATTTTATTTTTAATATGTTATAATAAAGAAAAGGAGATAAATATGGAAGACAAAATATTAAAAGATTTATCATTAGAAGAATTGAAAGAATTAAAAAGTATTATAAAAAAATATTCTAATTTAGCAGAATTTACTGCTGATTTACAACAAGAAATAGTAAAGAAAGAAACTGCCCGTACAAAAATTAGTAATTCTCGTTTTCGTATTTCTTCTATTTCAACATTTAGTTTAGAAGAACGTAAAATCCTACAAGAAAATGGTATTTATACAATTGAAGATTTAACAAAAGTAAATGTAAAAGACTTAAAGGGTGTAGACGCAAATACTAGACAATCACTTCAATGGGCAAAAGATTTTTATAATATGGAAAAACGTCCACTTCAAAGAAAAACAGCATCTCATGGAAGAAAAAAATAAAATGACAATAGAAGAAAAATTAAAAAACTTAAATATTGATTTTATAGAAGTAGAACACCCAGCAGTATATACAGTAGAAGAAGCTAAAGAAAAACTGCCTAACATGGAAGGAATAGGTTGTAAAAACTTATTTTTAAAAACTAAGAAAAAAGAACTATTCTTATATACTTTACCTGAAGATAAGAAAGTAGATTTAAACTCATTAGCAGGTAAGCTAAATGTCAAAAACTTTCATTTTGCATCAAAAGAAACATTAAAAGAAGTACTAGACTTAATACCAGGATCTGTAACTCCATTAGCTATTATGAATGATAAAGATAATCAAGTAACAGTACTTTTAGATAAAGAATTAAAAGATAAAAAAGTACAAGTCCATCCTAATAGAAATACAGCAACAATCATCTTATCTTATCATGACTTAATAAAGTATATAGAAAGTGAAAATCATAAAATAATAGAGATATAAAAAATACCAAATATTACCATTCACAGTAAATAACTCGTTAATTTACGGAAAAAATAATATTTTTAAAAAATAATAGTATAGTAAAATCCGTAATAAAAAAGAAGTTGTAGGTGTTTAGTTGTGAAAAAGGTAGTAAAGATAGTAATAATATTAATAATCTTTTGCTTTCCAGTAATAGTGGATGCACAAAGAGGATGCTGTTCCTGGCATGGAGGAGTAGCTGGATGTGATTCAGCAACTGGAAAATATCGTTGTGTAGATGGAACGTTAAGCCCATCTTGTACATGCAGTGTTAGCAGTAATGATAATTATTCTGCACCAAGTTACACATATGGTTGTACGAATCCCAATGCAATTAACTATAACTCTTCAGCAAATACTGATGATGGAACTTGCCATTATGAACAAACAAAAGTGGAAACAAAAGTAGTAAATTATAAAAAAGAGTACAAAAAAAACAGCAATATTATTGATAGTAAAGAAAAAGTAATAGAAGATGGTAAAACAGGAGAAAAAGAAGTTACATATTCTGTAATAACTGATAAAGATGGAAAGATAATATCTAAAAAGAAAATATCAGAAAAAATAACGATAGAACCGGTAACAGAAATAATAGAAATAGGTACAAAAAAGGAAACGTCAGGTATTCCTGTTGTGATATAGATAATAGCAGTAATAATTATTATAATTTACAAATCTAATCATAAACAATCTCCATTACTAATAAATCAAATTGATAAGCAGAAAGCAGCAAAAAAAATACTATTATATATTCTTTATTTTACTTTTATAATACCAGTATATATTGATAAATACTATTAATAATAAATGAAATAAAAATGAGATTAAATAAATAAAAAAGCACCATCAAGGTGCTTATTTCATTTCTTTTAATACAAAATCAACTAAAGCTTTAGCTGAATAACTTCTAATATTTTTTTCTTGATTAGAAATTAATTCTTGTTGTAAGTTTTTATCTTTTAACAATCGTTTTGTTTGCTCAATTAGTTGAGATACTTTATCTGCTCTAAGACACATATGATTAGTATCAAAAAACTTCATATTATAATCTTCAACTCCTGGAATCGGAGATATAAGTATTAAAGGCTTTCTAAGTTCTGCTACTTCTGTAGTTGTTAATCCACCAGGCTTTGAAATGACGACTGTACTAGCTTTCATATATTCATTCATATTATGGATAAATCCTTTAACGATTAATAAATCATTTTCTATTTGAGAAAGTTCTTCATACAATTTCTTATTATTACCACACACTACAACAATATAAGTATTAGGAATTTCATCTAGCATTGTTGCAACAATTTTCTTTATATTACCAAATCCCATACTACCAGAGGTAAGTAAAATCATATCTTTATCCCTTGGAATATCTTTAGATATTGTAGCATCTAAAAATTTAGAAGAAATACTAATTCCATAAGGAAGAATACAATCTTCAGAAAAACCATTATCAATAAAACGTTGAGTTAGTAATGGACTAGGAATAACAAAATAATCTGGTTTTGTTTCTCTCCAAAAAGGAATACATTCATAATCAGTAGCAACATTTATAAAATGAATTAGATGCTCTTTTTTTATAGCAGTAAGTCCTAAACAAGGAAACAAATGAGTGCCAATTGCTAAGTCATAATGGTTTTCTTCTAGAAATTGAAATAATCTATCTTTTACTAATTTATTAAGCCCATACACAGGACTAGGAATTTTAGTTTTGCTATATAATTCCCCTAATTTATAAACACTTCCAAAGACTTTACCATTTCCCTTGGTAGAATCTAAATATATTTTTTCAGCAATATCAGAAGCTTTTTCACCAACTAAATCAAAATAGTCAACAACATCACAAAGAATATTATTTCTTTCGAATTCTTCCTTAATATAATTAGCACAGGCATTATGACCGCCACCAGTTTTACAAGTAAACACAACAATTTTCACTATTTACCACCCCAATTATTATTATACATATTTTTTAAATAACGTTGATTAAAGGTTCTATCTAAAAAAGCATCATACGAATTTTTAGGGGGAATTCCACGCTCTAATTCTCGGGCTCTATCAATAGCGTTTAAAGTAAGCAAGATATCAAAGACTAAAAAAGCTAGTAGAAAGATCATAACTTTTTTTCCTCGTGAATAGTCAAATTTTTGAATAAAAGATATCATGTATGGATAAAAGAATTTAATCCAAAATATTGCTAAAAATCCCCAAAAAAGAGAATAAGTTAAACATACACGACCGTTAATATTTAAAAACTGAGAAGAATAATCCCAAGCAGTAAATCCGAGAACTAATTCCATTCCCCAACTCATAATATATTCTAAAATTGTACCACCGATAAAGCCAATAAAAAATATCTTTAAATAGCTCTCATCTTTATATTTAAAAAGTAATGCTGAAAGAAGACAAGCTGAAATTCCATAGGCCATATTAAAAGGCCCTAAAACAACAGCTGAGTGATTAATAAAAACACCATATTTTAAAAAGGAAAAAACTCCTTCTACAACCCACCCAACAAAACATCCAAAAATAAAAATCCAAAATAAATAATAAAAATTTCTCAAATATTTCTTTTTCATATACATCATTAAAAATTATATCACACGTTGTAATTAAAAGAAAGGTTCTAGAATTTTATAGAAAAAAATATTATAATAAAATAATAAGAGAGGAGAAAAAATGATAACAGTAAATTGTCAAAGTAGTATAAAAATAACAGGGAAAAAAGTGATTTACTTTGATCCATTGAAATTAGAAAGCAAAGAAAAGGATGCAGATTTCATTTTTATTACCCACACACATTGGGACCATTTTTCTAAAGATGATATTTTAAAAATAAAAAATGAAGGAACTAAAATTATTGGACCACGAGATATCTTAGAAGATTGTTTGAAACTAGGATTCAAAGAAAATAATATAATAACAGTAGTACCTAATGAAAGAAAAATAATAGAGAACATTTCTTTTAAAACAGTGCCTGCTTATAATAAAATTAAAAATTTTCATCCCAAACAAAATAATTGGGTAGGTTATGTTATCACAATTAATCAAGTGACTTATTACATTATGGGAGATACCGATGCTTTAGAAGAAAATCAAAATATAAATTGTGATATTGTTTTTAGCCCAATTGGTGGAAAATATACAATGGATTCGAAAGAAGCTGCACAATTTATAAATATATTAAATCCTAAAAAGGTAATACCTATTCATTATGGATTAATTGTAGGAACAAAGAACGATTTAGAAGAATTTAAAAAATTAGTTAATGACTCTATAGAAGTAGAAGAAAAAATAATATTTTAATCTACTTCTTTTCTTATACTTGCAAGTACCATAAAGACATTGTAAAATAATAATTTAAGAGGTGAACTGTAAAATATGATAGACTTAAAGAAAGATAAAAAGGAAATTCTACAAATCATTTTCTTTACTATAACACTTATATTTATGTTTGTTAATATTTCTACCATATGGACTTGGATAAAATATATAATTTCTATTTTTATGCCGTTTATTATAGGAGTCATAATAGCATTTATTTTAAATGTACTATTGAATGTAGTAGAAGAAAAATTATTTAGAAAATTAAATAAAAAGAATAGTAAAACATGGAAAAAGATAAGAAGACCCGTATCTATTGCAATAACATTAATCATAATTATAGGAATATTTGTTTTATTATTAGGATTAGTAATTCCACAACTAAAAAATACAACAGAATTATTTACTAAAAACTTTTCTTCTTATAAAGAACAAAGTGTAGAACTTTTAGGAAAAGTGGGAGTAAAAGAAAAAGAAGTAAAAAAAATTAATAAAGAAATAGCAAATATAAAAAAAGAAATTACTAATTATATTACCAATAATAAAGAAGAGGTAATGCAAACAACAGTAGGGGTAGCAAGCAGCTTAATAGGTATGATTACATCTATAATTCTAGGAATAGTATTTGCTGTTTACATTTTATTAAAAAAAGAAGATCTTACAAGGCAAAGTAAAAAAATAATGAAAGCTTATTTACCTGAAAAGCAAGAAAAAAGAATTGGAGAAATAGCTAGTTTATCAAAAAAAACTTTTGGAAATTTTATTAGTGTTCAATGTTTGGAAGCATTAATCCTTGGTGTTTTATGTTTTCTTGGAATGTTTATATTAAAATTACCGTATGCATCAACAATTTCAGTATTAATTGGTTTTACAGCTATAATTCCAGTTTTTGGAGCATTTATAGGAATTGTGCTAGGAGCATTCTTAATTTTTATGATAAATCCAACAAAAGCTTTAATTTTTGTTATTTTTATTTTATTGCTACAGCAAGTAGAGGGAAATTTTATCTATCCAAAAGTAGTAGGAAAATCCGTGGGATTACCTAGTTTATGGGTAATGGTAGCTGTAACTGTAGGTGGAGGAATAGCAGGAATTTTAGGTATGTTAATTAGTGTCCCTTTATGTTCTATTATTTATAGTATTATAAAGACCGATGTGAATGACAAGTTGAAAAAGCAAGCCAAAAATAATAAAAAAGGGTTAGAAAAATCTAACCAACTATAATGAATATACCATTTTCAAAAACTCTAAAAAAGCACGACATCCAGAATTAATTTCATCATAAACTTTATCAAAATTACCAGTATACCAAGGATCTTCAATATTATCATTTAAATTGCAAAAACTCAAAAGTTTAAAAACTTTATTCTTACTATCTCCACCAACAATTTGTTTAATATGAAAAATATTAGAAGAATCCATTCCAATAATATAGTCAAAGTTTTGATAATCTTCTTGACATAAGACTTGAGCTTTTCTATCAGTATAAGGAATATGATGTTTAGTTAACACTTTTTTAGCATTAGTATGCATAGGATTTCCAACTTCTTCTGTACTAGTAGCTCTAGAAGAACACATAAGTTTATCCTGTAAATTTTCTCTTTTTATCATATCTTGAAAAATAAATTCTGCCATTGGACTTCTACAAATATTTCCTAGACAGACAAAACATACTTTAATCATTATTTATCATCCCCTAAATAGAATATCACAAATAAAAAAAATAAGGAACACTTGTGGAATAATTAATATTACAAAAAGATAAGAAATTTATGTATGGTTAAAAATCTAAGAAGCTGAAAATAATAAGAATAAAAGATTATAATTTATATAAATTTTATGATAAAATAAAATTATAATAGGTTGAATAAAATAGAAAGGGTAAAAGGTGAGATGCAGGAAAACTATCAGAAAAAATTAAAAGAAATTATAAAAGATTTAAATACAGATATTAAAAAAGGATTAACTTTAGAGCAAGTAAAAAAACGTAGAATTCAATATGGATATAATGAATTAAAGCAAAAGCCCAAAAAAACAATTACAAAAATGATTTTAGAACAATTAACGGATAAAATGATTATTATTCTTTTAATTGCTTCGATTTTATCATTTCTTTTAGGTGAAGCAATTGAAGGGTTTGTTATTTTATTTATCATTGGTATTAATATTGTAATTAGTGTTATCCAAGAGAAAAAAGCAAGTGATGCTCTAGAAGCATTAAAAAATATGAATGCACCACATTCACTAGTAGTAAGAAATGGTAAAAAGATGAAAATATTAGCGAAAGAATTAGTACCAGGAGATATAATCTACTTAGAAGCAGGAAACATTATACCTGCAGATATTCGCTGGATAGAAGAGCATGAAATATTAGTAGATGAATCGATTTTAACAGGAGAAAGTTTACCAGTAGAAAAAGATCAAAATTATGAAACTGAGAAAGAGGAACCAGTAGGAGAAAGAAAAAATATGGGATTTTCTTCTACAATGATTGTTAATGGTACAGGAATAGGCATTGTGACAAGTACTGGAATACAAACAGAAATTGGTTTGATTGCCAAACTATTAGATAATGATAATAACGTAGAAACTCCATTAAAAAAGAAATTAAATAAAATTGGAAAAGCATTAAGCATTTTAGGAATTGTTGTTAGTATTCTAATTTTTATTGTTGGCCTAATTCACGGTAAAAATATAATTGATATATTAATGATTGCTATTTCTTTAGCAATTTCAGTAATTCCAGAAGGCCTACCAGCAACAGTTACAGTAGTAATGGCTCTTGGCGTTCAGAAAATGGCTAAAAAGAATGCTTTAGTAAAACAACTACCTGCAGTAGAAACACTAGGTAGTGCAACAGTAATTTGTTCCGACAAAACAGGAACATTAACTGAAAATAAAATGAAGGTAACTAAGTATTATACTGCGGGTAATTTATTGGAAAATAAGGAAAATATACTTACTGATAAATTGATAGACTGTGGAGTTCTTTGTAATAATGCAACTTTAGTTAATAATGAAATTCATGGAGATCCAACCGAAGGAGCACTACTAGGATTTGCTAAAGAACAAGGCTATGATATAAATAAAATTATAAATAACAATAAAAAAGTACAAGAAAAACCATTTGATTCTAATAGAAAATTAATGACAGTAATTTATAAAAATCAAGAAGATAAAAAAGTAGCTTATTGTAAAGGTGCCCCGGAAGAATTAATAAAAAAATGTAATTATTCCTGGGTTGGAGGAAGAAAGAAAAAGCTAACAACTGAGGATAGGAAAAAAGTAATTGAAAGGTGTGAAGAGTTATCTAAAGATGCTCTTAGAAGCTTAGGCTTTGCTTATAAGGAAACAAACCTAACTCTACAAGAAGTAGAAGAAGATTTAATTTTTTTAGGAATAGTAGGGATGATAGACCCTCCAAGAAAAGAAGTAGTCTCATCTATTAAGAGTTGCCATGAAGCAGGAATTAGAGTAATCATGATTACAGGGGACCATAAAGCAACAGCCATTGCTATTGCAAAACAACTAGGAATTTATAAAGATAAAGATTTAGCAGTAAATGTAGAAGGATTTCATAAAATGACAAGGGAAGAACTACATAGAAAATTATCTAAAATCACTGTTTTTGCTAGAGTTAGTCCCAAAGATAAATTAGATATTGTAAATGCTTTACAAGAACAAAAAGAGATTGTAGCAATGACCGGAGATGGAGTCAATGATGCTCCGGCCTTAAACACAGCAGATATTGGAATAGCCATGGGAAAAAATGGAACGGATGTTGCCAAAGAAGCGGCAGACATGTTACTATTAGATGATAATTTTAAAACAATTGAGGTTGCTATAGAAGAAGGAAGAAGAATATATAGAAATATTCAAAAAGTAATACAGTTTTTATTAACAGGAAATATCGCAGAAGTACTTACAATCTTTTTAGCAATGGTTTTTAATTTAGAAGCACCTATTTTAGCTGTTCATATTTTATTTATTAATTTAATTACCGATACATTACCCGCTTTAGCACTTGGTGTAGATTCAGCAAACAAAAATACAATGAAACATCCTCCAAATAAAAAAGGAACACTTTTCGAAAAAAGTATGATTTATAATATCGTCTATTATGGAATGTTATTAACAGTATTATCATTTACAGCATATTTCATTGGTTTAAAAGCAAATTACGAAACAGCAATCACCATGACGTTTATTACTTTATGCTTATCTCAAATTATTCATGCCTTAAATCAACATTCAAATACAATATCCGTCTTTTCTAAAGATAGTCAAAAAAATAAAATGTTATTCATCGCAATGCTTGCTTCCACAGTAATGTTGATAATTATCCTTATAGTTCCAGGATTAAGAAAGATTTTTTCTCTAGTAACATTAACCATAAATCAATATACAATTATAATCATATTATCGTTGATGCCATTAATAGTATCCGAAATAATTAAACTATTTTCTCCAAAAGAAGAAAAATAAAAAGTAGTTAAAACACTACTATCTTTTTTTAGTATAAACGAACGTTCCATAATTTTTTTGATAATTGCTATAATTTTCTTTAAAAGAATTTTGATAAGGACTACTATCTACTGGATAATGACATAAAAAGTAACCGATTCTCTCTTCATTTAAAGGAATATCTTGAATAGCAAAACCATTATTTTTTACAATAAATTGCCAAAGCTTTTCTTGAACCAAAATGTCATTGGAGTCAGGATAAGAAACCACTGTTTCCAATCCTCTTTCATCAAATGAAGTAATGCTATCAGGATCATTTTTAATTAATGAAAACAAAAAAGATTGTGTTAGTATTTCTTTAGGAAGAAAATTCATAATTTTTCGTTTAGGACTTAAAATAGCATTCCCACAATTAAAACAACAAAGACACATTTCTTTATAATAATCAGGATCTTTATAGATAGAAGGGGTGGTCTCTAAGTATTTACAACTACCATTATTTTCTTTAGCATAGAGTCTAGCTCCAAGCTTCCATAAATCACCAGTCAAAGCATCTTTCTTTCTCTCGCTAACAGAATATAACCAGCCATCTTTTACCCAATCTAAAGACGAAAGCATGGCTAAAGAACACATCTCCTCATCAATATAAGACAAAGGCATAATAGAAAAAGCATTTCTTTGAAACTCAGTAGCAAAAGAATTAGAAACAATCAAATCTTTAAAAAATTGTCTATCAAATTGATCTATATGATTTTTAATATAATAAAAAATATCACTATCTGTAAAAGAATGAATAAAGAATTCTTTTGTTCTAGCTTTTTTAGGAACATCCGAAAAGTGACATTTTCCATAATTGATTAAAGAAGAACAAACTTCTGGAGTTCTTTCTTCTATAGGAAAATCATTAATACTTTTTTGCACATAATATTTTTTAGGTAAATTCAAAAGATTACCACCTAAAAAAATTTCCTCATCAAATTTCTTTTTTATTTTTTGATAATAAACATCATCTGTAATTTTATTCATAAAACATCCCTCGGTAATTTTTTATTCTAATTTATTTCTATGAAAAAAGCAATAAAATCATCCCAAATTGTGATTTTTCAGAGAAAATTTTACATTAAAAAAAATTGATTTTCAATAAAAATTTTACATATGAGAAATTGATTTT
>CALVSS010000040.1 GCA_944359095.1 uncultured Bacilli bacterium
CCGAACGGTACGTACGGTGGTGTGAAAGGGTATCATATTAATAAGTAAAATTTATTAAAAATTTACTCTATTCGATTGGTATAATTGCTACAGAAAGTAGGGATAATAAAATGCATATTATAAAACACTTTATCACAGTAACTACCCATAGAATAAGAGTTATGAATCTATGTTTTAAGTGTGGCCTTCCATGGAGAGGAATTACCCATGATTTATCTAAATACTCCCCAACAGAATTTTTAGAAAGTGCCAAATACTATGTCGGAAAATATTCCCCAATTGCTGAATGCAGAAGATTAACCGGAAAAAGTGAAGCTTGGCTACATCATAAAGGAAGAAATCCTCATCACGAAGAATATTGGATAGATACGACTGGACCAGTAATGATGCCCTACCAATATGTAGTAGAAAGTATATGTGATAAAATAGCCGCTGGAAAAACTTATAAAAAACAAAACTATGATCAAACAGAACCATTAAAGTATTGGTATGCCCATTTAGGGACCATTCCCATTCATAAAAAAACAGAAAAATTCTATGAATATGTATTAACAGACTTATCTATCCATGGAGAAAAATATATATTAAATAAAAAATATATGAAAAAAACTTATGAAAAAATTTGTGGAGAAAAAACAAAGAAAAAGAACTCTAAAAGAAAATAACCAAGAAAAAGGAAACTATGATATAATAACTCTAGTAAGAAGGAGGAAGCAAAATGAACGAAAACTTGATAAATAAACCTTTTGATATTAAAACGAAGCGTATTAGTATTTTAGATAATTATGGAGAAAATTTTCAACAAAAAAATTATATAACAAATCCAGCAATTGGAAGAGATGAACAAATAAAGCAATTAATATTAATTTTATTAACCCCAGATAAATCTGCTGTATTAATTGGTAAACCTGGTGTTGGTAAAACTGCTATTGTAGAAGGTTTAGCTTATAGAATTCAAAAAGGATTAGTACCAGATATTTTAAAAGACTATCAAGTAATAAAAGTAAATACTTCAGCTTTACTTGGTGTAGATCCAGTAACAGGAGAAGCTAAAGTTCAAACCCTAATAGATGAATTAAAAAGTAAAAGCAAATTAATACTATTTATAGATGAAATTCATACCTTAATGGGAGCAAAGGGAGAAGCCTTAGACTTCGCTAATATGTTTAAACCGGCACTAGATCGTGGAGATATTAAAGTAATAGGAGCAACAACAACAGAAGAATATGAAAGATATATTTTAAGAGATAAAGCCTTTGTAAGACGTTTCCAAAAAGTAGAAGTAGAAGAACCAACTAGAGAAGAAAATATTGAAATACTAATTGGAACTCTTCCAAAAATAGAAAAAAGAACCGGAGCCAAAATGTTATATACACCATTTATCCAAAGAAAGATGATGGAATTTATTACAGATATAACAAGTGAATATAAAAGAATATACGAAATTGGTTCTCGTTATCCAGATGTATCATTAACTATGGTACAACAAGCTTTTTCTAATGCTTTATTTAATAATAGAAAAGAAGTAAATGTCCTAGATTTTAGAAAAGCTATAGAAACAAGTAAAAATATATATCAAGATGTTATAAAAAAAGCTTTACCAGAATTTGATAAAATATTTAAAGATGAAATAAGTGCTTGTAAAAGTACAAAAACAATATATGATAATTTAGATACCCTAGGAGAATAGGGTATTTTTTTTATGATTTGAAGTAGTTGTATAATTTTGTTATAATGGAAATAGAATGAATACTAGAAAGGAGAATAATTCATTTAAGCGCCTGGACTAAAATAGTTGACGAGGTCAGTAGTGATCGAAAGACTCGGCGGATGCTACTGCGGAGTTAAGTACTTCGTTAGATATATATCAAAAAGTAAAATCAAAATTATAACAATATATATATCGATACAAAACTAACATGGAGGAAAACAGATTATGTGTGGAATTATTGGATATATAGGAAATAATAATCCAATAAATATTTTAATAAATGGATTAAAAAATCTAGAGTATAGAGGATATGACTCAGCTGGTATTGCGATAAAAAATGAAAAAGAATTACAAGTAATTAAAAGTGTTGGTAAAATAGTAAATCTAGAAGAAAAAATAAAAAGTTTAAAGGTAATAGAAAGTAATTTAGGAATTGCTCATACTAGATGGGCAACACATGGAAAACCATCAGAAGAAAATGCTCATCCTCATACAGTAGGAAAGGTTACTTTAGTACATAATGGAATTATTGAGAATGCTAGTGAACTAAGAGAAAAATTAGTAAAAGAAGGAGTCATTTTTCATAGTGAAACTGATACAGAAGTAGTAGCAGCATTAATCAATAAATATTATGAAAAAGATCCAGTAAAAGCAATAAATAAAACTTTAAAAGAAGTAAAAGGTTCTTATGCCTTAGGAATATTATTTATAGATAATAATCATTTATATGCTACAAGAAAAGATTCTCCATTAATTATAGGACTTGGAAAAGATGAAAACTTTATTGCTAGTGATATTGCAGCAATTATTGACTATACAAATAAATATATATTATTAGAAGAAGGAGAAATTGCCGATATTACAAAAGATAAAGTAGTAGTTACAAAAGATGAAAAAGAAGTAGAAAAAGAAGTTCATACGACAAATATGGAAAAAGATGCTAAAGATAAGTGCGGTTATGAGCATTACATGTTAAAAGAAATTATGGAAGAACCAGTTGTTTTAGAAAAAACATTAAAACCATATTTAGAAGACTTAAATAAATTACCAAGCCTAACAGATTATGAAGAAATTCATATTGTAGCTTGTGGATCTGCTATGTATGCAGGGATGATAGGAAAAGCTTTATTAGAAGAATATGCAAATACAAAAGTAGAAATAGATGTAGCTAGTGAATATCGTTATAAAAATATTATTTATGATAGAAAAACTTTAGTAATTTTAATATCTCAGTCAGGAGAAACAGCAGATACGATAGCTGCTATGAGAAAAGCTAAAGAAAACAAAGTAGAGACACTAGCAATTGTCAATGTAAAAACTTCAACAATAGCTAGAGAAAGTGATCAAAAAATCTTTATAGAAGCAGGACCAGAAATAGCAGTCGCAACAACAAAAGCTTATATATTACAAGTAGGAATTATGGCTTTACTTGCTTATAAAACAGCTTTAACAAAAGGTTTAGTAAAAGACAATGATAAAGTTTTAGAAGATGCTAAAAAACTTCCAAGACTAGTAAAAGAAGTATTAGATAGAAAAGACGAGTATAAAAAAATAGCTAAAGAAATATATACAAAAGAAGATATCTTCTTTATAGGTAGAAAAATAGACTATGCTACTTCTCAAGAAGGAAGTTTAAAATTAAAAGAAGTATCTTATATTCATAGTGAAGCTTATCAAGCTGGAGAATTAAAACATGGAACTATTTCTTTAATAGAAGATGATATGCCAGTATTTGCAATTTTAACAGATGATACAATTAAAGATAAAACAATATCTAATATTGAAGAAGTAAAGTCACGGGGAGCAAAAACAATTATTATTAGTAATGAAAGATGGAATACCAATGATTTACAGGTAGTAGTACCAAAGATAAGTGAGTATTTTCAACCGATTTTAATAGTACCAACATTACAATTAATTGCTTATGAAACAGCAAAATTAAGAGGTTGTGATATTGATAAACCAAAGAATCTTGCTAAAAGTGTAACAGTTGAGTAAAAAAATAGAAACTAGAAAAACCTAGTTTCTATTTTTTTTGTAATTCTTTTTGATAGATTTCAAATAACTCTTTAAAACGAGCATAATGTACAATTTCTCTTTGACGTAACCAAAGTAGAGGCCCAATTACATCAGGATCTTTTGTTAAATCAATTAAATTTTCATAGACAGCTCTAGCTTTTTGTTCTGCTGCCATATCTTCAGATAAATCAGCTAAAGGATCTCCTGTAGTTGCAAAATAAGAAACAGTAAAAGGAACACCATTGGCATCAGTAGGATATAAGGCAGTTCTATGTTCAGCATAATTACTACCAAGACCAGCTTGCTTCATTTCATCTGCAGTAGCTCCTTTAGTTAATTGATAAATCATAGTAGAAAGCATTTCCACATGAGCAAGTTCTTCAGTACCAATATCAGTAAGTAACGCTCTACCACGATTATCAGGCATAGTATAACGCTGATTTAAATAACGAAGAGCTGCACCAAGTTCACCATTAGAGCCACCGTATTGTGTAACTAAATACTTAGCCATATTTAAATCTTTCTTTTTTATATTAATAGGATATTGTAATCTTTTAGAATATCTAAACATTAGGCTTTACCTCCCAAGGCCAAATATCTTTTTCCCATAAAAAAGGGTTTTGATTTAACGTATTACTTGAAATCAATAAAGGCCCAAATTTTTCATCATATTGCTTTACTAATTGATTATATTTTTCACGGTAATCATTAAATAAAGCAAGCATAGAACTATCATTAGGATGTAAATCTAAATATAGATTTAATTCATGTGCCGCAAAGTCCATTCTAGCAAGTTCACGAATCAAAGATTCACGTTCGTTGTTAGCTCCAACTGTAGCAGGTTTATAATTTTTATAAGGTTCATATAAATTAGAAAACATATTACCATTATCAAGACCCATAGCAGGAGTAAATAAAGAAGGAAGAGAAGCAGCACGATAAAAATCTTGTTGTGGCATCATATCAGGATTAGAATAGATAGAATTATTCATAAATGGATAAACAAAATTCTGGTTAAACATAATATCTCCTTTCGTTTTAATGTATTCAAAAAACAAGAAAGAGTATAGACAAAAGCCCATAAAAAATGACAAATACACAAAAAGTACTTGTCAAAATCAAAAAGAACTGATAAAATAAGTATGTGTTTTCGATATGGCGGCGTTGGTGAAGTGGTTAACACGCTGGTTTGTGGCACCAGTATGCATGAGTTCGATCCTCATACGCCGCCCCAGATTGGAATATTAAATCGATTCTTATGAGTCGATTTTTTTTTAAGATATTATTAGGACTAATCCAGAAAAAACTTTAGAAAATATGGATAATATGGTACAATGATATAGAAATGTTAGGTGTGGTAATATGAGTGAAAAAGATTTAGATTCTAGTATCAATGCGTATCAAGAAGAACAAAAACCTGCATATTATATAAAGCAATTACAATGGGATATGGCGATAGGTCTACAACAAGTAGATAATTTAAAACCATCAAAATATCTTGAACAAATTAGTGAAAAAAATATATTAGGTGAATTAACAATCAAGGAAGTAGAGCAAGGGTTAAGAGAATATTACACCACAAAAGAAAAACAAAAAGATATTAATCATAAAGAATTAGAGTGTGATTTTGTCTCTATGAGAATTGTTGAGCTATTAAATCAAGATGATTTTGAATTATCAGTAGATTATTTAAAATATATTCATAAATATCTATTTCAAGACGTTTATGAATTTGCAGGAGAGTTTAGAAAAATTGACTTTTCTAAACATGAAAAAATATTAAATAATGATTCAGTAGCTTATGGAGACTCTAAAACATTAACTGAATCATTAGAATATGATATTAGTTTAGAAAAAGAAAAAAAATATAATAAAATGTCAATTGTAGAAGTCATCAAAAATATTACTAATTTTACTTCTAATATATGGCAAGTACATCCTTTTAGAGAAGGTAACACTAGAACAACAGCAGTATTCATAGAAAAGTATTTAATTAGTCTAGGATACAATATAGATAACTCATTATTTAAAGATAAATCAGTATATTTTAGAAATGCATTAGTTAGAAGTAATTATTTCAATAATTATTTAAATATCAAAGAAGATAAAACCTACTTAATTAAATTTTATGAGAACCTATTATTAGGTAAAAATAATAATTTACATTCGGAAGATTTAATTGTGAAAGAAATGATTTAGCAAAAAAAGTATTGTAGAAAATGTGATATTGCAATACTTTTTTATGTAAAGTATATCTATTTTCTAAACGTGTTATAATGTTAAAGAAGGATATGGTTATATGAAAATAAAAAACATAAAAAAAGAAGTAAAAACATTTTCTGATAAAGAACTTTTAACAACCTATGAAAATTATTCTAATTTAACAACAGATGAATTATTTAAAAAACTAAATTCTAATATGAATGGCTTAACAGAAGAACAAGCAACGAATCGTATAAAAAAATATGGTCATAATGTCATAAAAAAAGAAAAAATAAAAAGATGGTATCATTTCTTATTAGAGTCTTGTAAAGATCCTTTTATTTATATTTTAACAGTATTAGCAATCATTGACCTATGTTTAGGAGATTCTCTAGGAGCTTTTATCATTATAGCTTTAGCAATCATTAGTATCACTATCAGATTAGTACAAGATAGATCTGCTTATAAATTTGATCAAAAATTAAAAGGGAAAATATATACTAGTGCTAATGTCTTAAGAAATAAGGAAACAAAAGAAATAAAAACAACAAACGTAGTTTTGGGAGATATAGTAGAATTAAATGCCGGAAGTATGATACCTGCAGATTTATTACTATTAGAAGCAAACGACTTATTTGTCAATCAATCAGTATTTACTGGAGAAAGTATTCCAGTAGAAAAAAGGCCAACTTTTACTAAAAGTTCCACTGTTTTAACAATGCCTAATATCTGTTTAATGAATTCTAGTGTAGTAAGTGGTAGTGCCAAAGGAATCGTAATTGCAACAGGAAAAGATACTTATATTGGTAAAATGTCTTTAGATATGGAACAAGTTGCTCCACTTTCTAATTTTCAAATTGGAATGAATTCCGTAAGTAAAACCCTAATTACTTATATGGTTGTAATAACAATCGCAGTCTTTATTTTAAATTCTATACTTCACCATAATTTAATGGATGCCTTTTTATTTGCTATATCTGTTGCAGTAGGAATTACTCCAGGTATGTTACCTATGATAGTAAATGTAAATCTATCCAAAGGAACCAAGTCTTTAGCAAAGAAAAAAACTTTAGTAAAACACATAGAAGCAATAGAGAACTTAGGAGCTATTGATATATTATGTACAGATAAAACAGGAACACTAACTAAAAATCAAATTACTCTACAATACTACAGAAATATATCTGGAGAAGAAGATGAAATGATTTTAAAATATGCTTATCTAAATAGTTATTATAGTACTGGAATTAAAAATATTGTAGATAGAGCGATATTATCTTATGCAACAGCTCATGATATTCCAAACAAAGTAAAACACTATAAAAAAATAGATGAAATTCCATTTGATTATAATCGTCGTATGGCTAGCGTTGTTGTTAAAAATGAAGAAAATATTAGAATTCTAACGAAAGGTGCTATTACAGAAATATTAAATAAATGTACGACAGTAAAATATAAAAATAAAATCACAGACTTAACAGATGAAATAAAAAATAAAGTAAAAAGTGATGTAGAAGAATTAGTATCTAAAGGAATGCAAGTAATTGCTTTAGCTGGTAAAAGAGAATATCATGGTCAAAATAATTTTAATACAGATGATGAAAAAGAATTAACACTATTAGGTTATATTGCTTTCCTAGATCCCCCTAAAAAAGAAGTAAAAACGATTTTAAAAGGTTTAAAAGAAGTAGGGGTAACCACTAAGATTTTAACAGGAGATAATCCTAACGCTACGAAAGCAGTATGCTTAGAAGGTGGAATTAATACGAATGAAATTTTAGTAGGAGAAGACATTGATAAATTAACAGATGAAGAATTATCTAAAAAAGTAGAAAGTGTAGATGTATTCGCTAGACTAACACCAATTCAAAAAGAAAGAATTATCTTAACTCTAAAAAAGAATAATCATGTTGTTGGCTATATGGGAGATGGAGTTAACGATGCCCCATCATTATCAGAAGCAGATGTTGGTATAAGTGTAAATAATGCTACAGATATAGCGAAAGAAGCCAGTGATATTTTATTACTTGAAAAAAGCTTAAAAGTAATTTATGACGGAGTATTAGAAGGAAGAAAAGTTTACGGAAACATCATGAAATATATGAAAATGGCTTTATCCGCTTCTTTTGGAGATGTATTTAGTGTCTTTTTAGCAAGTATATGTTTACCATTTTTACCAATGATACCAATCCAATTCTTATTACAAGATTTACTTTATGACTTATCTCAAATAGCTATTCCATTTGATGATGTAGATCAAGAATTTCTACAAAAACCCCATAAATGGGATACCAGTGATTTAAAATCATTTATGAATGTCATGGGAGTAACAGCATCGGTAATAGATTTAATTGCATTTATGATTTTCTGGTTTAACTTAGGATTTAATGACATAGCTCATCAAACCTCTTTCCAAACAGCTTGGTTTATTGAAGGAGTAATATCTCAGACAATGATTGTTCACTTTATTAGAACAGAAAAAATTCCATTTATTGAATCAACTGCTAATAAATGGTTATTATTATCAACATCACTATGTATTATTACCTCTATGATATTACCAATCTTATTTATGAATATTCCAGAATTCCATTTTACAACATTACCAATATCATTCTATATGTATGTTATTTTATTAATGGTTTTATATGTAATCTTAACAGAAATTGTAAAAAGATTTTACATAAAAAAACATCATCGTTGGTTATAAAAGTTATAAATATAAGTACACAATTTAAATTATATGCTATAATACTATTGATGAAGCCTTATGAAGAGTAGTGGAGGGACTGGCCTTAAGATACTACAGCAACCTATTAAATTAGGTGCTAAAGCCGAATGATAAGGAGCTAAAAGATAGGTTTCGTACCTATCTTTTTCTTTATTTTGCCTCATAAAAAGAAAGGAAGTAAAGTTATGAAATTATATTCAAATGAAATTGTATTTCGTGGTCATCCAGACAAAGTATGTGACCAAATTAGTGATGCATTATTAGATGCATATATGAAAGAAGATCCAAACTCTCGTTGTGGAATAGAAGTAATGGGAGGAAAAGGAAAAATATTTATCACAGGAGAAGTTACTTCTACTGCTAAAGTAAATGTAGAAAGTATTGTAAATAGAGTATTAAAGGATATAGGTTATGAAGAAAAGTATGAAATAATAAATAATTTAGGTGAACAAAGTAGAGATATTGCTTTAGGAACCAACAATGAAGTAGGAGGAGCAGGAGACCAAGGAATAATGTTTGGTTACGCTTGTAATGACACAGAAGAACTACTTCCAACTGCTATGGTAATTCTTCAAAAATTAAGTAAATGGTATGATGAAGCAAGAAAAGAAAACAAGGATTTATTACCAGATGGGAAAGCCCAAATTACAGGATACTATGATGATAAAATGAAACTTCAAAAAATTAAATATTTTACCATTTCTTATCAAAATACTGAAAAAAATCGTTCATACACTGATAAATTAATTAAGGATAAATGTATAGAAATTTGTAATCAATATCATATTGAAGTAGAAAACTTTTTAATTAATCCAACAGGAAGATTTGAAATAGGTGGATTTAATGGAGATGCTGGATTAACTGGTAGAAAAATAGTTGTAGATAGTTACCATTCTTTTGCTAGAGTAGGAGGTGGTGCTTTTAGTGGAAAAGATCCAAGTAAAGTAGATAGAAGTGCCGCCTATAAAGCCAGAGAACTAGCCAAAAGATATTTAAAAAAATACAATCTAGAATGGTGTAGTATTCAATTAAGCTATGCTATAGGAATAGATAAACCTCTTGCCATTTATATAGATAGTGATAAAGGAAATATTGATGTAGAAGAAACATTATATGAAGAATGTAAACCTAAAAATATAATCAAAGATTTAAACCTACATCATATTTGTTATGAAGAAACAGCCAGATTTGGTCACTTTACAAAATAACAGCTTTCTAACTGTGATTTTTCAGTAAATATTTGACTTAATTATGTAGTTAATTTTCAGAGAAAATTTTACATCATATTATCATAATA
>CALVSS010000041.1 GCA_944359095.1 uncultured Bacilli bacterium
TGAGGAAATATTCTCCAGATTTTCTACCGTTAATTCATAATTTTTAGATGTAGACAACAGTTTTGCAACATTCTTACTAAATGTTGGAAAAACATCTATAGAACTTACCATAGCAGTTAAATTATCTACTCTCATTTTTGCATTTTCCATAACCTGCTCCTCATCATACTATTGTACCCTTAAATGATTTTTAAACAAAAAGTAACCTTTCAGTTACCCTTTATTAATTTGTTTTTCTTTTAATATAAGTTTTTACTTCATCATCAATTACTTGTCTATTTACTTTTGGATTATAACTACGTTGCTGTCTTTCATATCCTTTTTCAGCAATTTGTAATTGTGTTAAATCATTATTTATTTTTTGTAATGCATAAATAATACCCTTTTTATTTCCACCAGTAGTTAAATCGTCCGTTATAGACATCAATTTATTATATTGCTCATATAACTCATCAACACCAAGTCTTAATTCTACAGCATCTTTAATTACTTTGTATTCGTCTTCTTTCTTTTCTCTTAAAGAAATGATTTCATCAAATGTATCCTTTTT
Organism: uncultured Bacilli bacterium; assembly: GCA_944359095.1. GTDB lineage: Bacteria > Bacillota_I > Bacilli_A > RF39 > UBA660 > Faecimonas. The sequence continues at coordinate 551 of CALVSS010000041.1, forward strand.
AGATAAAGACTTAGGTAATCTTTCTGGATCAAACCATAAATTATTTACTTCAATTACTTGGCAATAATTTGAATCTGCTTCAGAATATTTTGGAGTAATATTCATTTTATAATCTGACTTATTTGTTTCATACCATAAAATATTATCATCATAACTAGGTGTTGCTTCCATATTATCTAGATAAGCAAAAGATGTATTAAATTGAAAATTTTTACATAAAGAATATCCTACAAATGAAAAATCAGCTTTCTCATCTACTATAATATTTTCTATTCCTTTTTCCCTTAGACTTTCTAATAATTTAAGCATTTCTTCTTTATGTTCTTGATGGCTTATTACATATTCATGATATCTAAGTAAATTTTCATCTTTAATTTTTCCTGATGTAGTATAATATTTTGATAAAAATAAATTAATATCAGAATACTTATTAATTGTATCTACTACCTCTTTATTTTCTTCATAAAACTTTTTAATATTTCTAGCTCCAAAAACTTTTTTACCTTTAGAAATATTATACAAATTCATTAATGCTTGATTGGCATTTTTACTTGATGCCATTAATTTTCTAGCATTTTCACTAAATAATGCAAATTTATCTATTGTACTAACCATAATAGTTAAATCGTTTATTTTCATTGCATTTCTCATAAATATATCCCTTCCTTTTTTTAGAACCTATATTATATCACTAAATTCTATGAAAGTAAATATAAATTTAAAATAAAAAAGCGTTCACACGCTTTCTATTCTTCTTCTTTTACATATTTAATAGCATAACGATCACATTGTAGTTCATTTTTATTTAAGATGTCACAGTGTTCTGCCTCATGACCATTATATTTTAATATAATTTGTTTTTTTTCTTTATCAACAGTATATGTTCCTTCTTCGCTATAATCATTAAATAAGTCTAATTTATAATTTCCTTTTCCATCTAGTTTTAGATAATAATTTTCTGTCCCACCAACAGTTTCTGTTTCATTTATTTGAACTGAATATTGATTTTCTGGTGTAGATACCCAAGTACCAGCATAACCATCTAAATCATCTGTTTGTTTTTTCTTGTCTTTTTCTTCTTTACTATTACATCCTGTTAATAATAGCATTAAAACTAATAATAAAACAATAATTTTTTTATTTTTACTATTCATAATCCTAACTCCTCTATCTATTCTTATCTATCATTACTATAACACTTTCTTTTACTACTAGCAATTACTAATTTACTATTGAAAAAGAGACTTTACTAAAACTTTTAGTTTAGAATCTTTTTCTTCTTTTGGTAATTCCATTGAGATACGTCCTTGCTGATACAATATAAAATCTCTTAACGAATTCATTTTATATTCTAATTGACTACATTCTAGTTCCATATATAAACTTTGCATTCTTTTTTCTGCTGGAAGAGAATTAAACTTTTTGGCAAGTCTATTTCTTTCTTTTGCTATATTTTCACCCATTGTAATCATTTCTTTTTCTGTTAAATCTTTAATACTATTATAATCTAATAACCAATTTTGTTGGTTTAAATAGGCTATATCACTTTTTTTCGTGAACTTAATAAATTCATATCTATGTTTATTATCAATAATCATTTCTCCGCATTTTACTGCTTTAGAGATAATGCTATCTGGAACATTTTGAACTGTTGTTACTAGATAAGCTAAATCATTTTTTTGAATATAGATAGCGTTATTTTTTAGTACTTTCATATTTTTCTCCTTTTCTAGTTGCTATTTTTTTAATTGAAAACCGTCTTTAAAAGCATTCCCTACTCTGCCATTAACTTTATAATAACCATGGGTATAAGGATCAAATGTAATTGCATCTACTAAGTCTATATCGACAGTATCACCCTTCATTACTTGTTCTAAAGCTGAGACATTAACAACTTTTCCAATTACTCCACAACCATATGGATCATCTTGGTATTCTATAAATTCACATTCTAAACATATTGGAAATTCATTAATAATGGGTGCGTCTACAAGTTCTGATTTGGTAGCTGTAAGCCCACTATTAGCAAATTTATTTGGTGTATTATTACCTGATACTACTCCAAAATAATCTGCTTCTACTACGTGTTTACTATCAGCAATACTAACAGTAAAAGCTTTTCTCTTTAACATATTTTGTACTGTCTTATGAGTCTTTGTTAAATTTAATATTACTTCATTTCTACTTAACATAGTACCCCAGGCAGCATTCATAACATCTACTGTTCCATCTTCATTATATGTCGCAATCATTAAGACTGGCATTGGAAATATAGCTTCTGTAGTTTTAATATTTTTTCTCATAGCTCATTCTCCTTTTATTATTTCTTATAATTTTATTATATATGGTTATATTTTTCTTGTAAAGGTTATCTTATTTTTCTTTTTGATAGTTTAATCTTAAAGCATTCGTTATTACTAAAATACTACTTAAAATCATAGCTATACTTGCTATCATAGGATTAATAGAAATACCTAAAGGTTTTAATATTCCCATAGCAATTGGAATCATTAAAATATTATAAAAGAATGCCCAAAATAAATTTTGTTTAATATTTTTTATAGTGTTTTTACTAATATGAATTAAGTTGATAATTGAGTTTAAATCATTTTTTAGTAAGACTACGTCAGAAGAGTCTAAAGCAATATCTGTACTACTTTTAGGACTTACTCCAATATGACTACTAGCTAAGGCAGGACTATCATTAATTCCATCACCACACATCATTACCCTTTTTTGTTCTTTTTTTAATTTATTTATAATTTCTACTTTTTCTTTTGGTAATACATTGGCAATTATTTTGGTTATTCCTAATTCTTTACCTATTGCTTGAGCAGTTATTTCATTATCACCAGTTAACATTATAGACTCTATTTTTTGTTCTTTTAGTTTTTCTATTACGTCTTTGGCATTATCTCTTACAACATCGTTTACACCAATTAAGGCAATAATCTTTTTATTTCTAATTACATAAACAATACTATTTCCTTTGGAAGATAAGTCTTGTTCATCCTTTAAATAATCATTTTTTATAGAATACTTGTCTACTATTTTTCTGTTTCCTAAAATATATTCTTGACCTTTTATTTCAGCCTTTACTCCGAGACCAGTTATATTTTTAAAATTAACTACTTCTAATGGTACTAACTTTTCTTGCTCCATATATTCGGAAAAAGCTTTTTCAATTGGATGAGTTGATTTCTTTTCTATACTTCCTACGATTTGTAATAAATCTTTATCGTCTAAATTACTATAATTATATATCTTTGATATTTTTAATTTTCCATAAGTTAATGTACCAGTTTTATCAAATACTATCGTATCTATTTTAGAGGCTGTTTCTAATATTTCATTTTTCTTTACAAGTATTCCTTTTTTAATACATACTCCTTCACTTACCACCATTGCTAATGGGGTTGCTAAACCTAGACTGCAAGGACAAGCTACTACTAGGATAGTAACAAATGTTGATAGTGAGGTAAATAATGAAAATCCTAAAAGTAAATATATTACAAATGTCAAAATAGCTAATATTAATACGGTAGGAACAAAATAGCCTGAAATAGTATCTGCTATTTTAGCAATAGGTGCTTTAGAATTACTTGCTTCTATTACTAATCTAACAATTTCTGATACCGTTGATTCTTTACCTATTTTTTCAGCTTTATATTTAATAAAGCCATCATAATTTAAGCTTCCTGCTATTACTTTTTCTCCTTCTTTTTTCATTACGGGTTTACTTTCTCCAGTAATAAAAGACTCATCTAAATGGGTTTTTCCTTCTATAATTTCCCCGTCTACCGCAATTTTTTCACCGGGTTTACTAATTAGAATATTTCCTTTTTTTATTTCATCTAAAGTAATTATTTGTTCTTTACCATCAATTTCAAGGGTTGCTTGATTAGGCGTAATCTCTACTAATTTTTGAATAGCTTCTTTTGTTTTATCTTTATTAATACCATCTAAATATCTACCTAACTTCACAAAATAAATAACCATAGAAGATGATTCAAAATATAAGTTTGAAACATAACTAGAGTCTCCACTTATAATTCTATATACACCATATAAACTATATAAAAAGCTACTGATTACACCTATAGAAATTAAAGTATCCATATTAGGCATTTTATGAATTAAATTTTTATAACCACTTTTTAAAATATCATAACCATATATCAAAAATAATATTGTTAATATTAATAAAGTGCTAGCATAAACTAAAGGATTTTTATGAGGATTTACTATATCTAATATAGGTAAATTTAACATATGACCCATCGAAATATACATTAAAATAATCGTTAATATAGTAAATAAAACTAGTTTTCTTTTTGCTTTTATATTTTCTTGTTCTAATTTTATTTCTTTAAAGATTCCTCCACTTTGAAAACCAGCTTGTCTAACATATTTTTCTAGTTTTTCTTGATTTAGAATATTTTCATCATAATCAATTGTAGCATTGGCCATTACTAAATTAACATTACAATTTATAACACCATTTTGCTTATTTAAATACTTTTCTAAGCCATTAGAACAAGCACTACATGTCATTCCTTCGATTGCTAATGTTATTCTTTTCATAAATTATTCCTCTACTTCAAAACCTAAATCATTAATTCTTTCTTTCATTTCATTTAGATTGGATTCATTATCACACTTTATCGTAACTTTACCATCTTGATAATTTGCTTCTACTTCTTTTACTCCTTCTATTAAACTTAAAGAATTTTTAATTCTATTTTCACATCCAACACAATGCATCCCTTTTACTTTTAAATTTATTTCTTTCATTTTTTCATTTCCTTTCCTTATTCTTTATTAAATCTTTTAAATAAACTAATTAATTCATCAATCACTTCTATATTACCTTTTTCTAAGTCTTCTGCTACACATCTATATAGGTGATTTTCTAATATGAAGTTAGCAAGACTTTTTAAAGATTTTTCTGCTGCTGCTACTTGAATTAAAACATCATTACAATAAATATCATTATCTATCATTTTTTCAATTCCAGTTAGCTGTCCTTTAATTCTATTTAAGCGATTTTTGATTTTTTTCTTTTCTTCTGCACTTCTTACTGTACTTTTTTGACAATGTTCAGCCATTTTATCGCCTCCTATTACATTATATACCCTATGTGGTATTTTTGAACATAAGGGGGTATTTTATTTATTTCTTTTATTGTCAAGATATTCATGAGCTAATATATCTTTTAAAACTAGCATAGCATCTAATTCACTATAACCATACTCTTTTTCTAGATTATTAAATAACCTTCTAATTTCTTTAGCATATTTGGGAATATTTACTTTATTTTGATAAGATATTAAAACTGGATATTTCTTACCCCAGGCTTTTGTCCAGTCTATTTTTTTATCTCTATCTTCACTGGATTTTTCAATTTCTTTTTCTATTTCGTTTAATTCAACATCAAATTCTATTAAATTATCTAAAGAAAGATTATATAATTTAGATAATTTCTTTGATTGATAGATATCTGGTAATGTTTCATCTGTTTCCCATTTTGATATTGTCTGTCTACTTACTCCTAACTTTTCTGCAACTGTCTCTTGTGATAATCCTGCTTTTTTTCTTGCTTGAAATAAATTATTTCCTAAATTCATTTTTCTTCACCTCTATTAAAATTATAATATATTCCAATATTAAAATCTAGCAAGTTTCTATTGCAAAAAAGCCCGTATTTTTAACAATCAAAAAAAGAATCCAATATGGATTCTTAATTTCTATATGGTGCGAACAAAAACGATATTTTGAACAACATCCGTAAAAAAGAAGATTGCAGCTGTAGACCAATCCTTGGTTCAATTATTGCATGCTTTTCTTACAATTGCAAGTGCTTCTTAACACATATTTTTAAGTTAGTGTTTTGGATTATAATTTATTTAAAAAAAATTTCTTTTTCATTTTTCTTGTGTGAGTTAATAAAATAAATATTTATTGCTACTATTATTAATAAAACAAACATCTTTATTAATATATCTATCAATAGTCTTTTTTTTGCATATATTCTTTCTAGCGTTAAAAAATAATATCCTGCTGTTGTAGATTTTTTTAAATCTTCGCTATTAGTTCCATATCTCCCCATAGAAGTACTTTGTTTAAAACTATAATCGGGTGGAAGTGAGGTGGAGATATAGATACTAATTCTTTTTTCTTTTTGGCTCACATATAAATTTATCCAGTCATTCGGTATTCCATAAACATCTATATCCTCATATAATTTTGATAGATTGTAAGATTTTTGAATATCGTTGTTAGATGGTATTCCTATTGAAATCAAAAAGTGTTTTAGATCCTCTTTCTTTTTATAATATCCAATAATGATAGCAGTTCCATCAGAAAAGTGTTCATTAGAAAGTACCTTTTCAGAAGATGAAATTTTAATATGTATTTTAGAATCAAATTTAACGTATTTATTTTTATATTTTAGATTTTTTATTTGATTCAAAAAAACATTCTTTTCTGTTTTTGTAATAGGAAGTTTTTCATCCACAGCATTGATATTATTCATTTTAATTCCTGATAATGGTATAGATAAAATAGAACGTATGGGAATTAAAATATATATCCAACAAAATATAAATAATATAATATTAATTAAAATAAACTTTTTCTTATTATTTTTGATGATTGTTAAGTATTCTATTAATCTTTTTTTCATCTCATCACCTAATTAAAGTTTATCACATTTTTTAATCTATATTCAACATTTGATGCTACTAATAAATTATTTTTTAGTTCCCATTTTCTATTTCTTTGTATATAAAGTCTTTTAGAGCATTAATAGCAGATAACACATATTTATCTGGTCCCGCCAAATAAATTCGGCATAATTCTAGAACGTCATATCCAGTTCTTAATCTTTCACATAAATAAAGGAAATTGGCTTCACCAACATTTGCAAAAAACTTTTGAGTTCTTGTTTCATATGGATATTTTCCTGTTGTAGCTTCTTTTACTCCGTAATATTGATTAAATGCTTCGGGTAAACTATAATCATATTCATTAATTAAATATGCTAGATTGACTGCGTCTATATCATCAATATAGTCTGTTAAGTTAAATCTAGTAGGCATTTCTGTACATATATTTTCTTTTGCCCATTTATCGTAATCTTCTTCAGCTTTATTTTGAATGTCTTTAGAAAAACTTAGTACATCTCCACCCCAACCAGTTAATGCTTTCATTTCTGGTTTGTAGTCTACAATAAACGGAAATGTTACATCATAAAGATTTCCATTAAGTGTTGCTTCCCAATGTGCTATTTCGTGCATCAATAGAAAAGATTACTCTGTGTGTTCCTTCCTTGCTGTAATTCTTATGATTACCTTGCACAAAAGAATTATCTGATACCATTAAATATGATGATGTCCAATCTTGTGCTGCAGAAACAGGAGTAATAGTTAGAGTAAGAACTCCTAAACTAACCATAGCTGCCAACAAGATTAGTCTTTTCAATTTTTTCACCTCCTCTTTTTTTATTTGTAACAAATAAGAGAACACTCACATTTATTACTAATTCAAAACTACTATATAAAGGTGAAATAAAACAGGTATTATTTGGAGATTTTTGTCGCTTAAATGACGAATTTATATTTTTCTGGTTTTTGACTATAATTTTTAGGCAATGCTCCTTTTTTTATCTTCTCTGGTTGTGATTTTAAATTAATATCTATTTTTTGATACTCATTTTTTGATTTTATATATATACTATTATCATAAATTCCTAATACAGAATCAAATTTTAAGTGCTTTTTTAATATTTTTTTGGATACTAAATCATATTTTGTGATTAAATTATTTTTTATTGTATATATTGAATCTTGATAAATCAAAATACTTTTAATATTTTTATAATTATTTTTATATAGTATAAATACTGGACTATATTCTTCTTTCATCCAGTTACCTTGTTGGGTTTCTAATACTTTAATTGCCATAAATACGATACCTGATTCTTTTTCTTGAAAAAGAACATATTTTTTATCTTTCCATTTAAAGTATCTAGGATTCCATTCATCAATTATTGAATTAACAAACCAATTTGGGACTGAATATTCTTGTTCTTTTTTTGAGGGAGTATTATCACCTTGTTGTATAATGACAAATATAACACTTGCAATTACTATAACCAATAATCCTACAGCTATTATTTTTATATATTTCATAGTTTCACCATCCTAATTATAATATAACATATTTTATCTGGTATTTAAACTGTAATAATTCCCATTTTAACTTTTCCCTCTGATTTTTTTTCAACTGGAAAAATTCTAACAATTTTATCTTCTTTTGCTTTTTGATTATTCAATGGATGTGTTTCATAATCAAATATGCCTTCTGTATAATGGACATCATAATATTCTTTTAATTTATTAATATGCTCTTCTATTTTTTATAGTTGGTTTTGTACCGCAAAATTCGCATATAAATTCTATTTTCTTTTTTAATGATTCCTCTATAGGTATTTCTTTTTTTTTTTTTTTTATCATTCACATCATCCTTATAACAACAAAAAAAGACCAATCCTTTAGAGATTGATCTACAACAAATTCGACTTTTTGGAAAAAGTTCGAATAGATTCGCTAATGGTGCGGGTAACAGGAGTTGAACCTGCACGTCTGGGACACTAGATCCTAAGTCTAGCGCGTCTGCCAATTCCGCCATACCCGCAAAATATAAATAATGGTGGACCCTACTGGACTCGAACCAGTGACCGCCCGGTTATGAGCCGGATGCTCTAACCAACTGAGCTAAGGGTCCATTGCCTATTAATCATATCACAATTCGGACGGTCACGCAAGATAAATACTTAAAAAAATTTAAAAAACCTTAATTTTAAAGTTAAATTTCAGTTTTGGAGTAAAGTGAAATTTAGTATTAGAAAAGCTTATTGTTTTTTTATTA
>CALVSS010000042.1 GCA_944359095.1 uncultured Bacilli bacterium
CTTAAATCTAAAGTATCACCACTATCTATAAATATCTTAGTTAAAGAAAAAACTTCTTCATCAGTCATACCATTAATACAAATAGCCATAAGTAAACTAGACATTTGATAATCTTTTACTTTTCCTTCAAGATAGCCATTAAAAAACTGATCTAACTCGTGATAACTTAATTCATAACCAAGTCTTTTTTTATTAATAATATCAACAATCATAATATCTCCTTTCGAAACACCGTAGTTTCCCGAACCTGAAATCCCAATTTATGATAAAATTCATGAGCCCCAATTTTAGAAGGACTAGAAGTAAGTTCTAAATAAGAAACATTTTCATTTTTACAAATAGTAAATACTTCCTCAAACATCTTAGTAGCAATTTGACTTCTTCTAAAGTCAGGATGAACACAAACATAATTAACATAAAAGTATTTACAATCACGTACTGTATCAAAAATACGATTTAAAACAAGATAACCAACTACTTTCTCATCAATAACACATATAAGTTCAATATCTGTAGAAGGACTCTTTCCCTTTTTACAAACTCTAGTATTAGGAAAAGATAACTGCAAAAGTTCTTTTAAAGATTCCAAATACTGATCTTCATAATATTTAATTTCCATAACATCCCTACCTTATTACCATTATAATACCAAAAACAAAAGAAGAAAAGCAACTATGTCTTTTCTTCTTTAGCATTAGAAGAAGTTAAAAATGTAACCTTTTCTCCAATCACCTCCATAATCGTCTCTTTTTTATCTTTCTTTTCTAAAACTCTAGATTGTAATCTACCTTTTACCCCAACAATATCTCCTTTATGACAATATAAACTAGTATTTTCAGCAATACTATCCCAAACAATACACCGTATAAAGTCAGTATCATAATTACCCTCTAAATTTTTAAAACTTCTAGGAATCGCTAAAGTAAAAATTAAATATTTTTTCCCAGAATCATTTTTCTTTAACTCTAAATCATATACGAGTCTACCAACTAGAACCACCTGATTAAGCATAACTCACCTCCTTTCAAAAACATCATAAAAAAAGAAAGAAAAAAAGACAAATAACTAAAAATAAAAAAGAGTAAAAAACCAAATACAAAAAAAAGAAAAACTTCTAATTGAAATTTTTCTTTTCTCTTTATAAATAATAAGCTTTATTAACTTTACACAGTTTTAAAAACTTTTTCACAATATTGTAAAGCCCTAACAAATTGATCAATTTCTTCTTTTGTATTATAGAAATAAAGACTAACTCTAACAGTAGAAGGTATTTCCATATCTTCATTTAGCATTTTACTACAATGATTACCTGCTCGAACACAAATATGATAATCATTTAAATACCTGCTAACTTCCATACTAGAAACCCCTATAATATTAAAAGCCAATATTCCACTATCACTATCTTTATTATAAAGGATAACAGAAGGTATCGTACTTAACTTTTGAACTAAATATTGCTTTAACATTCTTTCATATTGATGTATATAATCTAAGCCAACAAAATTTAAATATTCGATAGCCACTCGTAGTCCCAATACTTCTGCAATTGGTGGAGTTCCTGCTTCAAAGAGAACTGGGAAATCTTTTAATTGATAATTGCCATTACTAGTAAAAGACTCATTCATACCTCCCCCATAAAAAACAGGCTTCATTTCTTTTAATAAGCTTTCTCTAACAACTAAAACACCAACTCCCGTAGGGCCACACATCTTATGACCAGAAAAACTTAAAAAATCAATATGACTATGAATAAAATCTATTTTTAAATGAGGAACACTTTGAGCACCATCAACATGAAATAAAATATGCTTTTCAACACACAACTCACCAATTTTAGTAATATCTCGAACATCGCCAATAACATTAGTAACATGAGCAAGAGATATAACTTTAGTTCTTGGAGTAATAGCTTTAACAACATTTTCATAAGGTAAAGAATAATTATTATCTAAAGGAATAAAACGAATTACAATACCAATTTCTTCTGCTAAACGAAACCAAGGTAAAATATTAGACGCATGTTCTGACTTAGAAAGTAAAACTTCATCCCCTGCTTTTAAATGATATTTCATATAACCAAAAACCACTAAATTAATTGAATGTGTTGCTCCACTAGTAAAAATCACTTCTTTTGCACTAGAAGCATGAACAAAATCCCTAACCAAAAATCTCGTACTATCATATAAATAATCTACTAAAATAGAACTATCATAAGAACCACGATGAATATTAGAAGTATAATAACGATAATAATCATCCATAGCACGAATCACATATTCAGGTTTCAAAGTAGTTGCGGCATTATCAAAATATATAATATTTTTATTTTTTAAAACTGGAAAATCATCTTGTCTCACTCTATCACCTCATAAGATATAATATCCTATGAAGAAAAAGGATAATAAACTATAACATTAAACTAGATAAAATAAAAAAAGTATCAAAAACGATACTTTTACATAGTCTTATGTGGAGTTTCTACTTCACTACTAGGAATAGATAAGAAATCTTTCATTTGAGATAATCCATTAGCCATCATAGCATTTTGTTTTCTAAGTCTATCAACAAGAACCATTAATTTCTTATTTTCTTCTTCTAAATCAGAAACTTCTTTAGCTTTAGCTTCACTAGCATGAAGTTGTTGATTAAGTTCCTCATTATGTTGTTTTAACTCTTGATTTTCTTTTACAAGATCTTGAACAGCAGTAAGAACATGATTCATATCATTTTCTTCTGATTTTTCATCCTCTTCATCAGCAAAAGGATTACCAAGTGGCTTACTATCTGCTACTTTTTCAACAGTCTCTTGATGAGGTACCTCATAATCATCTAAATCTAAAACTGGGCCTAAATCTTCAAGCATAGAACCTTTTTTAACTTCTTCCTTTGGTTCTTCTTTCGTATCATCAAAGATACTAGCATCTGTGTGATGAAAAGCTTCTTGCTCTGGCTTAGACTCCTCTGTATGATTTTGGAAAATATCAGCTAAATTAAAGGCCTCATTGATTGCTCTTTCAGGAGATGGAACATTACCTACATCTACTGGAGGAACTTCTGGAGCTTTAACTTTTTCTTCTTCAACAGGCTGTTCATTATGAGTAACTTCTTTATCAGGAACAACAGGTTCAGTAGCTGGAGCAACAACTGGTGGAACAGTCATTTCATCTTCTTCTACAAAAGCACCATTTCTAGAAACCTTAGTAACAGCCTCTTCAGGTACATTAGTACTACAATAAAATGCATCATCAGTCATACCAATAAAACTATAATACTTATTATCTAATAAATTCTCACCTTTTAAAGAACAAATAGTACCTTCAGATAATAAATCATTCATAATGAACTTACCTTGATACTTCATCTCTTTATTTAACTTATCTTTAATTTGAGCGTTAGCATTAACCATCTTCTCAGCAGAAGCAGGATCATTACGAGAACTAATAGCATCTAACACACTTTTACTTTGTGGCTGATTTCTAACTACCAATAAATAATCCTTAGCAACTTGTTTAATAGACTTATTCTCAAAAGGAATAGCAATATTACCGTTTTTATCAATAAGACCAATTTTAGCATGAGGAATATTAGGATCAATTGCTTCCTTTAAATCAGTAGAAGCAATAAAAAAGTCATTATCTAATTTCTTATCCTTCAATAAATAATAAACTGCTTGATTATTACCAGTAACAACAGTTATATAATCACAATAAAGATCCTTTTGACCATTATACTCAGAAACTCTACCCCTATTAAAACTAACATTTCTTTCTTCCTGCATCACAAAACACCGCCTTATATTATATACTTTAATCATAAATAATAATATCATAAAACTTTCTCAAAAACAACTACTTTTCTATAGTTTTTTATAAATAAAATTGCAAAAAAAATAAAATAAAGATACAATACTTTTAGGGTGATAGAATGAAACAACAAAAAAAATTAATGCTAGGAATGACTATTCTTTTCCTTATAACATTTATATTTTTAGGTACCATAGTAGTAACAGAAAAGTTAGGACCACTTTATAAAGATAAAATAAAAGAAAAAATGAACGACTATTTAACAAAAAATTATAAAGATGAAAAAGATAATTTAAAATTTGAAAAAATAACTTATCAAGCACAAGTTTATAAAGCAAAATTAGTAAACAAAGAAAACCCTAATCTATATTTTACTATGACATATAAAAATAAAAAAATAACAGATACTTATAAAAAAGATTATTTAAAAGGAAATACAATTTTAAGATCTTTAGAAGAAAAAATAGAAAAACGAATAAAAAAGAATCTAAATTTAAAAACAACAATTACCTTCCCCATGACTTTAAATAAATATTCAGAAAAAACAAAAGAAAAAATAATAAATAATGATATAGATAATTTAAATATTTATAATATAGAATTATCTATAAATGGAAAATTATCAGAAGACAATATAGAAAATTTAGTAAACTCAATCAATACAACAATTATAAATATAAACAACTTAAATATCACACCTAATTACTATAAAATAAACATAATAAATAAAGGAAAGACTTTAACTATAAAAAATTTAACAAATAACACATTAGAAAAACAAACATTGCTACAAATAATAAACTATATTATAATGGATAATGAAGGAACTAATAACATATTAAAAGATAATAATATTAGTTATGAATATAGACAATATGGAGATGAATAAAATGAATGATTGTATTTTTTGTAAAATAATAAAAGGAGAATTACCTTCAAAAACAGTATATGAAGATGACAAAGTAAAAGTAATTATGAATATTAATCCTATAACAAATGGTCATCTTTTAATACTACCAAAAGAGCATTTTGAAAATATTCTTGATATTAAAGAAGAAATTATTGCTCATAGTATGAAAGTACTACGTGAAAAAATATATCCTATGATTAAAGAAAGACTACATTGTGAAGGATTTACCATTTGTGAAAATAATTTTCTAGGACAAGATATTAAACATTTTCATATTCATGTAATCCCAAGATATCAAAATGATAAAGTAGACTTTAATTACAATAAAGACTTATTAAACAATATTGATGATGTTTTTATGAAACTAGAAAATAAGTAAAAAGACAATCTAATAGAAGAAAGAAAAATACAAAGACAGTAAAAAATCTTGGTATTTTTTTTATAATTTTTTCTTCTAATGGCAAAATAACATAAACAAAAAGTAAAGACATTCCACCCCATAATAGACTCATTCCCAAAGAAATATATGGTCCTAAATTATATTTTTGATTTCGATAATTCCAAAACTCTTTATGAAAAATAGTTTCAATTAGCATACCCCCTACCCATTCAAGAAAAGAAAGAAGAAGAAATACAGAAAAAAACAAAATAACTGTTTTCCATAATCTACATACTTTAAAATTTTTAAAAATAAATCGAAAAACAAGGCAAATAATAACAGCTCCAAACCCATATACTGGAATCCATGGACCAAATAAAATACCATTATGCATATCTGGAAAGAAAAAAGTCTTAAGACTAGTTTCAAATAAAAAACCTAAAAAAGAATTAATAAGGAAAAGATTAAAATAATAATACATAAAATCACCATTTATAGTATGCACAAAAAAGATAAGAATTAATAAATTCTTACCATTTTTTTAATAACACATTGTACCGCCTAAAATAATAGCTAATAAGATGTATAAAACAATAATAATAACAAAACTATTATTTCTTCTTGGAGCAGTATTCTCAAGACAAGACATTATAACACCTCCTTAAATATAAGCACCTAAGATAATAACTAAAAGAATAAACAATACTAACATAATTGCTGAAGACGAAATATAATTACTCATATCTTTTCCTCCTTTTTTCTTGCTTTCATGATATTCTATGGTAAAAATTAAATTTGTGTGATTAATACTGTATATTTATTGCACGAATTTATTTTTTTTGTTATGATAATTAATGTTTAGGAGGAATAAAATGAATAAAAAAATAGGAATTGGTCTTTGTTCATTATTAATAGTTGCTACTATAGTGACAGGTTGTGGAAAAAAAGCAGAATTAGATGATAATAAAACTGCAGTATCATTAGATAAAATAAAAATAACCGCAACAGATTATTATAATGAAATTAAAAAATCAAATATTTCAAAATTAGTAGATATGATTGATCATAAATTATTTGATGAAAAATATCCAAGTAATGATGATGAAGATAAAACAGTAAATGATCAAATTGATCAATTAAAAGAGTCTTATGGATCAAACGAAACTTTATTTTTAAATGCTATCCAACAATATTTTGGAGTTTCATCAGAAGATGAACTTGAAGAAATGTTACGATTAGAATATAAAAGAAATGAAGCTGTAGAAGACTATGTAGGAGACCATCTATCTGATGATGATATTAATGAATATTACGACAAAAATATCATTGGTGATATTAAAGCAAGTCATATTCTAATTAAACCAGATGTCGATAGTGACGCAACAGATAAAGAAAAAGAAGAAGCCGAGAAAAAAGCTAAGAAAAAAGCTGAAAAAATTATTAAAGAATTAGAAGATGGAAAAGACTTTGCTGAACTTGCTAAAAAATATTCAGATGATGAAGCAACAGCAAGTAATGGTGGAGACTTAGGTTACTTTAATACTGATGATATGGATGAAAATTTCATGGACGCTGTAAAAAAGCTAGATAATAATGAATATACAAAAGAACCAGTAAAAACAGAATATGGTTATCACATAATTTTAAAAGTAGACCAAAAAGATAAACCAAAATTAAAAGAAGTAAAAGATGACATTAAATCAACTTTAGCAAATGCTAAACTAGATAGTGATTCTAAATTACATTATCAAACATTAATAGACATAAGAAAAGATAATAACATCAAATGGAATGATGATGAATTAGAAAAACAATATAACGATTTAATGGATCAATTACTACAAGCTGCAACAAGTAATAGTAACAACTAAAAAAGTACCAAGCGGTACTTTTATTTTGTTTTAAAAATAACACAAGTCTTATCTTTATAAAGCAATTGATATTTAGAACTATTATTTAAATAACTTGCTATTCCACTCTTTTTAGGAACAATAAAATAATCAAATTGATACTTAGAAATTAATTTTGGAAATTGATAATTAAGCCTAGAAATATCTTGATAATCTTCATAAAGATAAGCAGAATATAAATCCGCCCTACCGTCAATAAAAACAGGAATATCTTTATAAATTAAATAAGCACCATAATCATAATAATTAAATAAACGTTCTGGTTTTCCTTCTTTTAAAACAGAAATAGCTTGATTAGAAAGCGTCTTTGTAGATAAAACTTTAGAATAAGAAAATCCCCTACTAAAAATCAAAAGCAACAAAATAGAAAAAATACAAATTAAAGTACAAGTATAAGAGTCAATTTTTCTCTTAGGAATATAATAAAAGACAAATAAACTAAAAATAATATAACTAAAAAACCAAAAGCGAATACTTTTTAAGCCTAAATATAAGAAAAATAAATAAAAGGCAAAGTCTAAAAAACGTATTTTTTTCTTACTAAATATAAAAACAAATAAAACAAATAAACTAAAAAAATAATAAATATAATGCGATAAAACATTTAAATTACTAGGTTGCCACTCAGAAATAGTAGAAATCATTAAATGATTTGTCATATTTTGATAAGGATAAATTAACATAACAATACCATGAGGATTTAAAGTAATTCCAAAAATACATAAAAAAGCAACCAACAAATAAGTAAAAATCTGTTTTTTTGTTAATCTACTAGCTTCCATCTTAAACAAAGAAAAATGAAACAAGCCACAAAAAACTGCTAAAAAGCATAAAAGATAAACCAAATTAGATGATCCCCCATGAACATTAGCCCAAAGAATACTTATAAAAGGCAAAAAATAAATTCTCTTAGATTCAGGATGATAAAAGAAATAAAAAATTAACCAAGTAGAAATAGCCAGTAATAAAAAACTAAGAAGTTGGGGTCTTCCGCTAAGGCCTGTAAATATTAAACTAAAAAAAGAAATCCAAAGTAAGGAAAAAGGAATATTTTTTAAATATTCTTTTTTTTGTATAACAAAGAAAAAGAATAATAAAGAAAATGTAATTGAAAATACATAAACAATTAAATGAAATTTCCCAAAAATAAGATTTAAAGCATATAAAATAACTTCAAATAACCATTCATGAGAAATCCAACGATAATGATATAAACTCCAAGAAAAAATATCTTTTGTTAGAATAGTAGAATGTTCTACCATATATTCTCCCGCTTTAAAATGCCAATAATAATCAATATCAACTCGTAAAAAAAGCATTAAAAATAGTGAAAAAGAAAAGAATAAGAAAAGAAAAGACAAAGAAAAACGATGTTCAAATAAATATTTTTTAATCTTCATAATATAATCCTTTCTGATATAATCTTTCTTTAATTTTGTACTCTAATTCTTTTCCCGAATATTTTCTACTAAGTCTTCGATACAATTTATCATACTCCCTTTTTGCAATACTACTAGTATCACCAAAATCAACATCAGAAAGAACCTCTTCAACAATAGAATAATCATATCCTAAATTCTGAATATCATGACTAATTTTCTTATGTAAAATAGCTCCTCCTCTACTACGATTACTTTTTACTAAACGACCAGCAATTTTTTTAATTTTTGCAATTTGCTCTTCCCTAGAAAAAACAGATAATTCTTCAAAAATAATATCAGAAGAAACACCCTTATCTAATAACTCTTTTAAAATTTTTCTAGGTCCTTTAGATGTAGTTATCATTTGCTCATTAATATATGCTTTAGCAAAACTTCTGTCATTTAAATATCCCTGTTTTAAAAGCTTAGAAATAGCTTTTTCCACATAATCCTGTGGATATTCTTTTTTTAATAAAAAATTTCTTAATTCACTAACAGATTTAAAACGACTCTTTAATGTTTTTAACGCAACATAGTAGACATCATATTCTTGATTCAATAAAAAAATTTGCTCTCTCCAATCATCAGGAATCTCATTTTTAAATAATAATTCATACTTTAAAATAACTTCCTCATATAAATCCAACTTTTCATGATTTTCTAATTGAAGTTCATACTGCCCATTTCTTTTCTTTTTATACTTTAATATTTTCATCTAATCACCATAATTATTGTACCAAATTTCTGACGAAAAGTCTTTAGTTTTGAGTAAATTTTCATTTACAAAAAAAGCACTTGAGTTTAGTATATATGTCGATCAAAACAAACCACAACTCAAGTGCTACTTATATTAT
>CALVSS010000043.1 GCA_944359095.1 uncultured Bacilli bacterium
ACCACAAGACCTTCTGGAATATTATGAAGAGTAATAGAAAAAACAAGCATGAAACAACGTTTTAATTTTTGTGAAGAAGTACTATTATTTTTAAATTTAGTCTGCATAAAATCAAAAAATTTATCTCCAAAAAATAAAAGCAAACCTCCACTAAAAAATCCTAAAAAAACAACAAGCCAAGCAGTCATCTTCATACTATTGGCCATATCAATAGCTGGACTAAGTAAAGACCAAAAGGAAGCAGCAATCATAACACCAGCAGAAAATCCCAGCAAAGCATCCATAATACTTTTTTTAACTTCTTTAAAGAAAAAGACAACAGATGCACCGAGCAGAGTAACAAACCAAGTAAAAAGAGTTGCACAAAGGGCTTGAATAACAGGGGATAATTCCAAAAAATAATTTAACATAACCTTCACCAATATAATTTATTCCAAATCTAGAAACTAGTATGGGCATATACCCCAAAGTCATGATATAATGAAGAAGGTGATGATATGAAAGTATTAAGTATAAAAGAGCCCTATGCCAGTTTAATAGTAAATAATATTAAAAAAATAGAAACAAGAAGTTGGAAGACAAAGTACCGGGGAGAATTATTAATTCACGCTAGTAAAACAAAAGAAAAAAATCTAACAAAAGAAGTAGTAAGCATTAGTAAAAATATCCACATAAATTGTGGAAAAATAATAGGAAAAGCTAACTTAAAAGACTGTGTATATATGGATGAAGAATTTATTAAAAAAATAAAAGAAAATCCTATAGAATTTCAAACTGGTGAATATAAAGTAGGACGCTATGCTTGGATATTAGAAGATATTAAACCACTTGTTCCAATACCCGCTAAAGGTAAATTAAATATTTGGGATTATGACGGAGAATATGAATTATTAAATAAAATAAAGTAAAAAAAGCATATAATTAATAGGTGATGTAATGTTAATTAACAAATATAAAACACTCCTATTAATTATATTTTTTATTTTCTTATTTTCTATACAATGGATATCAGCTCAATCCTTACCATTACAAGATACAATTATTATGGTTGATGCAGGTCATGGAGGAAGAGATAGCGGAACTTATTATGGAGAAATCAAGGAAAAAGATATTAATTTAGAAATAGCAAAACAATTAGAACAAGAATTAACCAAAAATGGAGCAATCGTTTACATGATTAGAAAAAGTGATATTGACTTATCCTCTATTTATGACTCATTAAAAAAAAGAGGAGACTTATATCGAAGACTTTTAAAAATAAAAGAGACAAAAAGTGATCTTTATATCTCCATACATATTAATTGGTATGATAATTCTACCTTAAAAGGGGCAGAAGTACTATATAATGACATTAATAAAAATAATAAACTTTTAGCGACTTCTATTATGAACTATTTTAAAAAGGACTTAAATAGTACTAGATCCATCAAAACAACAGACTTATATATGTATCGAAACACAACCACTCCAGGAGTATTAATAGAATGTGGATATTTATCCAATCCAACAGAAAGAAATCTTCTTCAAAGCAAAAGTTATCAACAAAAACTAGCTAATTCCATTACAAAGGGGATAATAAAATACTTAAGTAAGAACAAAAAGATAAAATATTTGATATAAATTGTAATTGGAAACAATAAAATAGCACGAAAGTATATTGTAAAACTATAAAAAAAAAGATATAATTAATCTAGAATAAAAGATAGAGTAGGTTGGTGATAAAGTGATTGTTAGATTAATAAAGAAATCAAAAATCTATAATTTTACTTTGCCAACAAAAATATCTGGTAACTATTGGATTACAGATAATGACTATTTAGGAAATGTAAGAAATTTAATCAACGTTCAAGAATATAATGGCGAATGGAAAATTAAAAGTGATTTTGAAACTAAAATAATGTCTGGAGATAAAGAAATTGATTCTGCCATTTTAAAAGATTATAGTCTTTTTTTCCTAAAAATAAATACAGATAATGAGTATGTAATTTTATATTGTTCTCCAACCATGGACCCTAATATGAAATGGTTACATTTAAAAAGAGAAGGAGAAATAGTAATTGGAAATGATCCAAAAGCGCATATTAACTATAATTATCCATTAGTATCAAAACAACACGCTAGATTAATTTATAACAAAGGAAAATGGGTAGTTCAAGATTTAAATAGTAAGTATGGAACCTATGCTAATAACGTAGCCATTGGTACCAAAGCTTTACAATATGGAGATATTATTTTCATCATGGGCTTAAGAATTATTGTGATGAAAGATTCTATATTAGTAAATGATATTGGAAATCTTTTAAAATACGATATGAATACTTTTGAAACAGAAGAACCAATGACACAAAGGCAAATAGAAGTAGATAATCCTGATGAAGAAAACATTGAATTTTACAAAGAAGATGACTATTTCTTTAGAGCACCAAGATTTAAAACAATGATAGAGCCAGTAAATATCAAGATAGACCCACCTCCTGCCAAAGCAGAAGAAGATAAAACTCCATTAATATATACAGTTGGTCCAATGATGACGATGGCCATGATGTCAGTAGCAATGGGATATTCTGCCCTAACAGGAGTAATAGATGGAAGTAGAGATTTATCTAGCGCTATGCCTACACTTCTTATGTCTTTTGCCATGTTAATGACAATGTTACTATGGCCAATATTACAAAAGAGTTATCAGAGAAAGCAAAGAAAAAAGAAAGAAAAATTAAGACAAGAAAAATATACACAATATATTGATGAAAAAAGAAAATTAATTGATACAGAAATGAAAGTACAACGACAAATATTAATCGATAACTATGTACCATTATCTGTAACACAAGATATCATCTATGACAAAAAAAGAAATTTATGGGAAAGAGAAATAGAACAAGCAGACTTTCTAGATTTACGCTTAGGTATGGGTAATACAGAATTAAAAGGAAATATTAGCTTCCCAGAAGAACATTTCTCTTTAGATGACGATAACTTATTAAAAGAAGTATACAAACTAGGATCAGAATCACGTACTCTAGAAAATGTACCTATTTCTTTATCCTTTGTTACTAATAGGATTACAGCAATCATCGGAATGGCAGCAAATAAACAGCAATTTATTGAAGGACTAATTTTACAAATGATTGCGTACCACAGTTATGAAGATCTAAAAATAGTCTTATTAACAAATGAAAAAAATGAATCTATTTGGGATTATTTAAAAATATTACCACATTGTTGGAGTAATGATAGAACAACACGATATTTCGCAACAAATATTGATGAAGCAAAAGAAATATCATTAGTCCTTGAACAAGAAATACAAGCAAGAAAATATAAAGATAACAATGGTAATAGAGAGTTAAATACAGCAGACTATAAAAAATATCAACCATATTATTTAATCATTACCGATGACTATAAAATGGTTCGTGATATAGAATTAATAAAAGATGTTTGTGGACTAGAAATAAATATAGGATTTAGTTTAATTGTAATCAGTCCAAGATTAGTAAATATCCCTAACGAATGTAAAACATTTATCAGCATAGGAGATAAAAAATCCGGTGTCTTCCAAAACGAACTAGTATCAAATAAGCAAAAAGAATTTGTTGCTGACTTTGATCCAAATTTAAATATATATGAGTGTTGTAAGATACTAGCAAATATTCCTATCGATATATCGAAAGAAAATCAAACATTACCAGCAAGCTTAAGCTTCTTAGAAATGTATAATGTTGGTATGATTGAACAATTAAATATCTTAAATCGTTGGAAGACAAACGACCCTACTAAGTCATTAGCAGCACCTGTAGGAGTAGATAAACGTCAAGAATTATTTAAACTAGATTTACATGAAAAATTCTATGGACCACATGGTCTAATTGCAGGTATGACTGGTTCTGGTAAATCAGAATTTATTATAACTTATATTCTATCTATGGCTTTAAATTATCATCCATATGAAGTATCTTTTGTCTTAATTGATTATAAAGGTGGAGGATTAACAGGAGCCTTTGAAAATAAAGAAACAGGTATAAAACTTCCCCATCTAGCAGGAACAATTACCAACTTAGATACGATAGAAATGAATAGAGCTTTAGCATCAATTCAAAGTGAATTAAGAAAGCGCCAAAGAATATTCAACAAAGCAAGAGACAATTTAAATGAAAGTACAATTGATATCTATAAATACCAATCACTATATAGAAAAGGTTTAGTAAAAGAACCAGTATCTCATTTATTTATCATTAGTGATGAATTTGCAGAATTAAAAGATCAACGACCAGAATTTATGGATCAATTAATTTCAACAGCTCGTATTGGACGTTCTTTAGGAGTTCATCTTATTCTAGCAACTCAAAAGCCAGCAGGAGTCGTAAATGATCAAATATGGTCTAACTCAAAATTTAGAGTATGTTTAAAAGTACAAGATAAATCTGACAGTATGGATATGATAAAATGTCCAGATGCTGCCTCTCTAAAGAATCCAGGACGCTTCTATTTACAAGTTGGATATAACGAATTATTTGCTTTAGGACAAGCTGCCTGGGCAGGAGCACAATATTATCCAACAGAAAAAAGAAAGAAAAAAGTAGATCAATCAGTTAATTTCTTAGATAATGTAGGAAACTTCATAAAAACATTTGATACTAAACAAAATGAAGCTCCAATAGAGTCCAAAGGAGAAGAAATTACAAATATTGTTAACTACATTGTAGAAACAGCAAAAGAACAACAAATAAGTATTCCACAATTATGGTTACCTAAAATACCAAATTTAATTTATATTGAAAATCTAAAAGAAAAATATCATATTCATGCAGAAAAAAATAATATCAATCCTATCATTGGTGAATATGATGACCCAGATAATCAACGACAAAATGTTTTAACATTACCATTATCTAAAGAAGGAAACACTATTGTTTTTGGTAGTGCAGGAAGTGGAAAAGAATTATTATTATCAAGTATCGTTTATTCTACCATCGTATCTCACGATTCCAAAGAAGTAAATTTCTATATTATGGATTTTGGAGCTGAAACATTAACAATGTTTAAAAATGCCCCTCATGTAGGAGATGTTATATTATCTACAGAAAAAGAAAAAATTGATAATTTATTTAAAATGCTTTTAAAAATTATCGATGATAGAAAAAAAATATTTGTGGATTATAATGGTTCTTATGATTTTTATATTAATCACGGTGGCAAACAAATTCCAATGATTATAGTAATGATAAATAATGTAGAAGGATTTTTAGACACATATAATGAATATGAAGAAGTAATCGGACAAATAACTAGAGATTGCTTAAAATATGGAGTAGTATTTATCTTAAGTACCAATGGCCCAAATACAGTTCGTTATCGTTTAAAACAAAACTTTAAACAAAATGTTGTATTACAATTTAATGATCCATCTGATTATGGAACAATTATTCCAGGAGTTAGAAAAAAAGAGCCATCAAAGGTTTATGGACGTGGTTTAATAGCATTAGATGGTGTATTTGAATTCCAAACAGCCTATGCTTATAAAGAAGAAAAACTAACAGAATATATAAAAATTATATGTGAGAAACTACAGACAATTTGTGAATATCAAGCAAAACCAGTACCTACACTTCCAGAAACTGTTACAATAACTCAATTACAACAAGAATTCACAAGTTTAAAAGAGATTCCAGTAGGTATTAATAAGGAAACATTAGAAATTTCTAATATTGATTTACAAAATAATAACATCTTTGTAACAACGGGAGAAGATATTTCTTCAAGCACTAAATTCCTTGAAAGTTG
Organism: uncultured Bacilli bacterium; assembly: GCA_944359095.1. Classification (GTDB taxonomy): domain Bacteria; phylum Bacillota_I; class Bacilli_A; order RF39; family UBA660; genus Faecimonas. The sequence goes on from CALVSS010000043.1 coordinate 5,785, forward strand.
GTTAAGATTATTAAGTACCAAAAAATTAAGTTGTAGTGTAGTAGATGGAAATAATCTAATAAATAAGAATAATATTGGAACAGTAACATATTTGACTGGAGAAAGTCTATTAGAAACATTAAAAAGAATGTTTGCTAATAAAGAGGAAATGAATATCTGCATGATAAATAATATTAGTGGAATTTTAAATAAAATATCTCCAATCCAAAAAGTAGAAATAACTCAACTTTTAGATAAAATAAAGACAACAACAAATATAAAAATTGTTTTAGTAGATTCCATTGATAATATTAAGTCTATGAACTATGAACCATGGTTCAAAGCAAATGTTAACTTATCAGAAGGAATATGGCTAGGTAACGGTATAGCTAATCAATTCACCTTAAAAGTAACAACAAGCAGTAGACTTTTACGTGCAGAACTAGAACCTAATTTTGGTTATGTAATTAAAAAAGGAAAAGCAAACTTAACAAAATGGGTAACAGAAGATTAAGGAGGCTAAAAGATGAATAAAAATAAAATATTAATTGAACTATCTATTCCTTTGATAGAAAAAAATTATGATTTATATATTCCTATCAATAAAAAAGTTGGAACAGTAAAAAAATTAATTGAAGAAGGTCTCCTTGAACTTACTGATAATGACTATGTAATAAAAGCAAATAGTAATTTTTACAGTATGGAAACTGGAAATATCTACGATGTAAATAAAACAGTCAGAGAAACTGATTTAAAAAATGGTTCAAGAATTATCCTAATATAGGAGGTATGGTATGGATTACAATAATTATGCAAATGCAATAAATAAGATATTTGAATGTATTAGTACAATGAAAACAGCATGGCCCAATCCTACGAATATAGCTAACATTGAAAAAATAGAGGAATATCGAAATAAAATAATAGAAGAATCTCCAAAAATACAATTAGAGTTAACTAAGAAACCTCAAATGGAGGAATTAGGAGAATGATAGGTAAGTTAAGTTATAATCAAGTAGAACAAATTGCTACTGAATTAGAACAAGCCAAACAAACAGTAGAAGCAATTACTAAAAATTTAAATATTGAAGTAATTGGAGATTTTTTAGCAACAGTAGAAGGATATTCAAAATATTTGCAAACAACTATAGAAATGAGTAAAGATGCCGACCATGCCCTAGAAGAATTAAAAAATAGAAAATAAAGAGCTTCCCTTAATCCGGAAGCTCTTTTACGTATTCACATAATTGTATTTTTGGAAAATAATATTCTAAGATATTAGCATAACTGCAACCATTTTTAGCTAATGAACAAGCACCCCAAATACTAAGACCAAGAAAATCTCCCCAACCTTTAGTAATGATAGAGACATCATTCATATTTAAGATGATAGATAAATATTGTGATTTTAAATGTAATAACTGACTAAACCGTTTACCATCAATATCATGACCAGCAATTGAAATTTTTAAAACTTTACCATAAGGAGAAATTTCACTAATCTTAAATTCACTATCTTTTGTAATAGTAAATTGAAATATCTTACTTAATAAATCGTAAGAAAAAGAAATAGTATCAACATAAAAAGGTGCAGAAGCATCCCATAAACTAGGGACAGAAGAAAGATAAGGATAACGACTATCATCTAATGTTTTACCAAAATTAGAAACATGAATAAAAGGTAAAATATAATCATTTTTATAGGTAACAAACATAGAATTAGTTTGCCTAACAGCTTCTTGTAAAGTAGCAAGAATTTTATCATATTCTGGAGCAAAAGCAATTTTATAATAATCAATAGGCTTATAAACTACATAATCATTAATAGAGGAAACTACTTTTGAAGTAGACATTTCTTTATACACATAAGTACGATATAAAATTGCCATGGCTTTTAAAACCTCAAGAGGTAAATTAGGAACCATATTTGTTGCTAAAGAACCAATAAGATATTCTTGCAAAGAAACTTCAACGGTAGAATCATCTTCCAACTTCAAAGTTACCATATATTTTAAATCATCAAAATAATCTTTAGATACTTCTGTATGAATATTTTCTTCTTTAGGAATTTGAAACGCTTTAACAATCACCCCATCAATAACAAGATAAACTTTATCTCCATCAAAAGAAATATGATTGTTTTTAATAAAGTTAGTAGTACGGCGCTTTAAGTCCCCATCATCAGAATTATGAGTCAACTCTTTAGAAAATTCATAATTCATAGTCAAATACAAATATAAAATATCCTCAACACCATTATTTTTAACTTCATATCTATAAAACATATTCTTCACCTAATAGTAGTATGGAAAGAAAATGTAAAAGAATACAAAAAAAGAATTAAAATTCAAAATATTTTAATTCCTTCTTTAAATCACAATCAAGTCCAGTAACATAACTTAAGTTCTGATAAACAGTATTTAAATCAATTTTTCCACCATTTAAATAAGAAAAAGTGTCCTCTATCATCTTTTTAGCAACTTTAAGAGACTTAGCATATAAATCATAAAAAGAATCTCTACTAGTAATAGAATAAGTTGTAGGATTTCTCCATAAATGATGTTTAAAATTTAAAAAATCAAAATGCGTATTACGAGGATAATGGTAACTAATAGCTTCAAAACGGAAGCATCGTTTAGTAGTAAAAGAGTCAACAAATTTATAAACAAACTTTTTAATACCATAAGGATCTTGTCGAAAGACCAGAAAAGCAAACTTCATATCTTTTAACGATTCATAATATTTACTACTCATATTAGAAATATGAAAAGTTTGATTAAAAGAATAATTAATAGTTTTGTTTAGCCCCACAGAAAAAGGCTTTAAATCAAAACAAAATTGATGAATAGGAAATGTATAAGGATTTCTTTTCTCTCTATCCCAGATTAAATAATTGTCCAAATAAGTTTCCATAAATAAATGTAGATTATTGTATTTATAAGTTTCAGGCCTTTTTTTATCAAACTCACCCGTTTTATAGAAAATAAAAGGATGAACCATAGAATCTAATACATAATGACAAATAAATCCACATAAAAAAGAACAAGTATCAATATCTTTTTCTAAATGATTATCTTTCATATAAGTAATAAGAGTTAAAAAAAATTCTCGACTCTTAGTAGTATGAAACAATTTTTGAAATTTACGAAGTGAATGACTATTTTTTAAAGAAAATAATCGATAAAAAATAAAAGAATCTGTACTTTGACCAAACATTCTAAGTCTAGAAACAGAAAGATAATTTTTAATTTTTGCTGGTAAAATATCATAAATATCACTAGCAAAATAAGCATGAGTAACACTTGCTGGCATAGAAATCCTCCTAGTTAAAAGATTAGTATTATTGTACCAAATTTCTAACGAAAAGTCTCTAGATTTAACTATTATTCTTGCAAAATAAAAAGTGTTAGATTAT
>CALVSS010000044.1 GCA_944359095.1 uncultured Bacilli bacterium
TGCATTTTCAATTGCTTCTTCTTTTGTTTTTCCTAAAAACTTATGCTTTTCCATGTACTTCTTTGCTCCTTTTTACAACTATATTTTGGGCAATCGTTAATAAATTTGAGGTTACCCAGTAAATGCCTAATGCTGATGGCATAAATAAGGCTGTAATAATAATGATTGCACTCATCATAATTGGCATTGTCTTCATACTTGGATCCATATTGGTATTTGAAAGATTCATTTTGAATGAATAAAATGTAGTTCCAGCGATTAATAACATTAAAATTAGATAAGCAATAAATCCAGCAGATGTTACACCTACCATTGGTGTTGTTCCTAATTGCATTCCTAAGAACTTATCTTCAAATATTGCTGGGGTTCTTTGAACTGCTTCAAAAAAGGCAATAAATAATGGGAATTGTAGCATTGCAAATAGGCATCCTGACATTGGACTAATATTATATTTTTTATAAACCATCATTAATTCTTGACTTTGTCTCATCATTGATTCTTGGTCTTGTTTATCTTTATACTTTTTAGTAATTTTATCTATCTCTGGTTGAGCTTTTTTCATCATTTCAGATTGAACTGCTGTTTTCTTTGTTAATGGAAAACTGATTAATCTGATAATGATACTAATAATAATTAATGATATGGCATAGTTTCCTACTATTCTTCCTAACCATAATAATATAAATGCTAATGGTTTTACAAAAATACTTGTCCATAAACCTTCGTATTTACCTGATGTTACTTTGAATTCATCACAAGTTGGAAGTTTTTCTATTTTTACACCATTATCTTTATATAATTTTATATTTTCTTTATCAGTAGGTTGACAAATAATATTTTCTGTTAAATTTTGTCCTGTTGTTTTATTTTGCACAGCTTTTTTATTGTCATCTACTAGTGCTCTTGTACATCCTGTTGTGATTATTAATAAAAGTAGTATTATAAGTAGTTTTAATTTGTTTTTCTTTTTCATCTTTTATCCTTTCCTTCAATTAAAAGGGACTTTAGTTTCTGATTTAGTTCTTGATATTCTAAATACTTCCCCTTCTCTCTTAATATTATAATATAATCTTCCTTTTTTATATAGTCTTTTTCTAAATTATCTATTATGGAACGAATTTGGCGCTTTTTTCTATTTCTAAATACGGCATTCCCTAATTTTTTTCCAACAGATATTCCATATCTTGCATATGGAAGATTATTGTATTCAGAATAGATGATAAAAGTATCATTCTTTTTTTTATGATGTTTTTTTATGATTCTATCAAAATCATACTTATGTTTTACTATATATAATTTTTTCATCTTATCACCTCTTTATAAGTAAAAAACCACTGTTTTGTGGCAGCGGTAATTATTTACAAAGGCTTTTACGTCCTTTGCGACGACGACGATTTAAAATATTTGTTTTCTTACGTGCGAAAAATCCTAATCTTTTTGATTTTTTACGATTGTTTGGTTGATATGTTCTTTTCATCTTCTCTCCACCTCCAGACATAAATCTACATTATTATAATAAGAATATTGAGGTTTTGTCAATCATAAGTTGTTATTTTAAGTGTTTTTTTCTTTTCCACATTTTCCACAGGGGTGTGGAATACGTTTTTCACTACTGTTAAAAAAAATCTGTGGAAAATGTGGAAACGGCTAATTTATCTTTATTTTATAAGGATGTTTGTTGTGGAATATTTTGTGGATATCTTGTGAATTATTTTTTTTTTATTTTTGTACTTTCTTTTTTGCACAATTTGAGCTAAACTATTGGTATAATTTTTATACGTGGGGGAGATGGTGCAATGAATGTAGAAATTTTGTGGTCTAAATTTCTATCAGAAGTTAAAAACGATTTGACATCTCTTTCTTTTGATACTTGGTTTAAAGATACTGAATTATATAAGTTAGATGATGGAAAAGCATATATTATTGTTCCTATGCCAATCCACAAAAAGCATTTAGCGGATAATTATTCAGAGTTAATTTTAAATCATTTAAATGATATTACAGGAACCAATTTTGAACTAGTCTTTCTTTTAAAAGAAGAAATAGAAGAAGAGGAGGAAGAGCAACCTTCTTCTAATACCAATATTATTCAACCAAGTATAAATGAGGAGAGTGGGGTTCCTCATAATCAAATACAGTCTAATTTAAAGAGTAAATATACTTTCGATAATTTTATTGTTGGTAATAGTAATAAGTTTGCCCATGCTGCGGCACTTTCTGTTGCGGAAAACCCAGGTAATATGTATAATCCATTATTTATTTACGGAAATAGTGGTCTTGGTAAAACTCATTTAATGCACGCTATTGGTAATTACATTATACAGAATAGTAATCGTAGAGTTTTATATGTTACTTCGGATCAGTTTATTCAAGACTTTATTGGTATTAATAAGAAAGACGAGAAGGGGACAAACTTTAATTATGTAGACTTCTTTAAAAATAAATATAGAAATATTGATGTATTAATCATTGATGATATTCAATTTTTAGGTGGAGCAACACAAACACAACAAGAATTTTTCCACACTTTTAATACTTTATATAATGATAGTAAACAAATTATTATTTCTTCAGACCGATCTCCAGATGATTTAAAATTGCTGGAAGACCGTTTAAGAACAAGGTTTTGTTGGGGATTAACTGTTAATATTTTCCCTCCTGATTTTGCACTGAGAACGGAAATATTAAAGAAAAAAATTATTGCTGGTAATTTTGAACAAGAAATTCCAGATGATGTAGTAGAGTATATAGCCTCTAATATTGGTACCGATGTCCGACAATTAGAGGGTTCTATTACCAGATTAATCGCTTATTCTACAATAATGGGAGGTGCAGAGATTACTTTAGATTTAGCAATTGAAGCACTGAAAGACTTTATTAATAAAGGAATGGGTGAGAAAAATGATATTCACAGAATTCAAAAGATTGTCTCTGAATATTTCCAAATTTCTGTTGAAGATATTAGAAGTAAAAAGAGAAGTTCAAATATCTCTTTTCCAAGACAAATTGCTATGTATCTTTGTAGAACAATGACAAACGAGTCTTTTCCAAAGATAGGAACAGAATTTGGGGGAAAAGATCATACTACTGTAATGCATTCTGTTGAAAAAATAGAAAAAGAGATAAAAGTTAATAAAGATTTAGCAAATATTATTGAAAAATTAAAGAATGATATAGGGGTTGTGTAAAAAAAAAGGAAAACTTTTGTTTTTCCACAGGAAAAAATATGCTAAAATCTTTATAGAACTTAGGAAAAATTGAGTTATACACTTTTTCCACAGTAATAATAACAATAATAAATATAATAGAAAAGAAAGAAGGAAAAAAAATGAAATTTACAATTAAGAAAGAATTATTATTAAATGCACTTAATAAAGTGTCTAAAGCTATCTCTACTAAAAATCTTATTCCTGTATTAGCAGGTATTAAATTTGAATTAAAGAAAAAGAAATTAACTTTAACAGCTAGTGATAATGATATTACTATACAAACTACTATTGATTCTACGAATGAAGATGATTTTAAGGTAGAACAAGAAGGAAGTATTATTATACAAGGTAAATATGTTTTAGATATTGTTAGAAAATTACCTGATAAGTATATTAATATTGAAGTTGTTGATGAATTGAAGATTTTAATTTACACAGAAAATAGTGAATTTAATTTAAATGGTATTAGTGAAAGTGAATATCCTAATATTGGATTAGAGGAAAGTAAGAAGAAAGTTCATATTAAAGCTTCTGTATTTAAGGATATTGTTAATCAAACTGCTTTTGCTGCTTCTAATGAAGAAAGTAAACCTGTACTTACTGGTATTAATTTTAATATTGTTGGTGATGTATTAGAGTGTAATTCTACAGATTCTTATCGTTTAGCTAGAAAAGTTGTTAAATTAGATAGTACTAGTGAAGAAAATTATAATATTGTTATTCCTAGTCATAATATTTTAGAGTTTTCTAGAATTATTGATGATGAAGATGGAGATATTGAATTGCATATTTTCAATAATAAGATATTATTTAAGACTGGTAATTTAAAATTTGAATCTCGTTTAATCAATGGAACTTATCCTAATACTTCTAATTTGTTACCTGATGATTCTTATTTAGTCGTTAGCACTAATTTAAATGCCTTCTACGACGTAATTGATCGTGTTAGTATATTAACTAGTGATAAAGAGAAAAACATCGTTACATTGGAAACAAAGGGCAATACATTGATATTAAAGAGTTCTTCTGTTGAAATTGGTAGAGTAGAAGAAAAAATGCCTATTACTAAAAATAATGATGAAGATATTAAAATATCTTTTAGTGCTAAATATATGATGGAAGCTTTAAAAAGCTTTTCCACAGAAACTGTTGATATTCATTTCGTTGGAGAAATTAAACCAATTTTAATTAAATCTAGTGAAGATGAAACTTTAACTCAATTAGTATTACCAATTCGTACTTATTAAAAATTAACTCCTTTTTGGGAGTTTTTTTTATTTTTGATAATAATATAAATGAAATTAACTATTTCAACAGAAATAGACAAATTTCAACAATTTGGTATGTTATTATAGCCGTAATTTCATGTTTAGAGGGGGAAATTATTATGGAATATGAAATTAATAAAGGAACTTTGGCAATTATGCCTAATGAAATGGATAATAGTTTAGTTTATGAAGACGAAGACAGATTTTTAGTAAATCAAACTCCATTTCAAATTATGGAAGAAAGTTGTAAGTATTTTGGAAGTACATATGAGGGAAGGAAGGATAGTGCAAAAGCTATTTTAGGAGCTGAATATAAGGTTCCAGTTATTGTTGAAGATACAGATAATTTAATTGTTTTTCCAACAACGTCTCCTAGATCAGAAGATTGTATTTGGATTTCTTTAAAAAGAGTTAAATCTTTTGAAAAATTAGATAGTATTAATACTAAAGTTATTTTTGATAATAATAGGGAAATTATTGTTCCTGTGTCTTATAGAACCTTAGAAAATCAAATATCTAGAGCCTCTAGGTTAGATTTTATGATGAGAAAGCGAAAATCTAATTTATAAAAGTACTCATAAAAGTACTCATAAAATCACTTTTTCCTATTTTATTTGGCTATTTTATGTTATAATATAGATGTATGTATAGGAATACCGAAATAGGGGATAGGTGATTATATGGGTCTTTTTTTTAATTCTAATTGAAAATCACTAAATTAAATCTATTAAATTTTAGAAATTATTCAACATTAGCTATTAAACTAGGGCAGGGGATGAATATTTTTGTTGGGGATAATGCTCAGGGAAAGACTAATATTTTAGAAGCTATTACTTTTTTAGCACTGACAAAATCTCATCGTTTAGGTGTTCATCCTAATGTTATAATGTTCGATAAAAAGAAAGCAAAAATTAAGGGAGTAGTACAAAAAGATAAGATTATATCTAAATTAGAAATTGATATTTTAGAAAATGAAAAGAAATTATTTGTTAATCAGACTGAAATTAGAAGAGTTGCTGATTACATTTCTAATTTAAATGTTATTGTATTTTCACCAGATGATTTGGAGATTATTAAGGGATCTCCTAGTGTTAGAAGAAACCTATTAAACATACAGCTTTCGCAAATTTCTAAAAAATATTTAAATATTTATAATGAATATAATAAGTTACTTAGAACTAGAAATGAATATTTAAAGATTTTGTTTCAAAATTCTTTGGCTGATTCTAGTTATTTAGATATTATTACTGATAAATTAATTGAAAAGGCTGTTTATATTTATAAAAAAAGAAATGAATATATTAATTTCGTGAATAGTTCTATTAATACTTATTATCAAAAAATTAATGGAGAATGTGGAATAGTAATAAAATATGAGCCTAATATTGAATTTAATTCTTATGATGATGAAGAGATTAGGAAGACTTTAAAGCATTATTATAAGAAGAATTATAAGAAAGAATTGAATTATGGTATGACTTTAGTTGGTCCTCATCGTGATGATTTTAGTTTTTATTTAGAAGATAAAGATTTGAAATTTTTTGGGTCTCAAGGTCAGCAAAAAACAGCTGTTCTTGCTTATAAATTATCTGAAATATTAATATTTGAAGATATTTTAAAAACAAAACCGGTTCTTCTTTTAGATGATATTTTTAGTGAATTAGATTTAAAAAAGAGAAATCGACTTTTAAAGTTAATTCATACTGGTATTCAAAGTATTATTACAACGACTGATTTAAAGAATATTAATAAAAAATATTTAGAGGATGCTTATATATACAATGTGAAAAATGGAAAAGTTGAAAGAAAGTAGGTATTATAGATGAATGATGAAAAAGTAGAAAATAAGTATGATTCTTCGGCTATTCAAGTTTTGGAAGGGTTGGAAGCAGTGCGTAAAAGACCTGGTATGTATATTGGTACTACTAGTGCTAGAGGATTACATCATTTAGTATGGGAAATCGTTGATAACTCTATCGATGAAGCTTTAGCAGGGTATTGTACTCATATTGAGGTTGAAATAGGTAAGGAAAATACCATTACTGTTAAAGATAATGGTCGTGGTGTACCTATTGATATTCATCCTAAGACTGGAAAGAGTACTGTAGAAACAGTTTATACAGTTTTGCATGCTGGTGGTAAATTTGGTGGAGGAGGATATAAAGTATCTGGTGGTCTTCACGGAGTTGGTGCTAGTGTTGTTAATGCTTTATCTGAATGGATGGAAGTAAGGGTTTATAAAAATGGAAAAGTTTATTTTCAACGTTATGTTAATGGTGGACATCCAGTAGAGCCTTTAAAAGTAATTGATGAGTGTGATCCAGATCGTACTGGTACGACAGTTACATTTAAACCTGATCCTGATATTTTCCAAGAAACAACTATATTTGATTATGATGTTTTAAAGACAAGACTTAGGGAATTAGCTTTTTTAAATCGCGGTTTAAAAATTACTTTATATGATTTACGTGAGGATAATTTATCTGAAAGCTTTTGTTATGAAGGTGGAATTAGTGAATATGTTGCTTTACTTAATAAGGATAAAAAGCCTATTCATGACACAATCATCGATTGCATGGGTGTAGAGAATGATATTTCTCTTGAAGTTGCTTTACAATATAATGAAAGTTATAATTCTAGTATTTATTCTTTTGTTAATAACATTAATACTCCAGAGGGTGGAACTCATGAAGATGGAGTTAGAAGAGCTTTGACGCGTATTTTAAATAAGTATGCTACTAATAATGGTTTTTTAAAGAATAATGATGATCCTTTGACTGGTGATGATGTTAAGGAAGGATTGACAATGATTGTTTCAATTAAACATCCAAATCCTCAGTTTGAAGGTCAAACTAAGACGAAATTAGGAAATAGTGAGTGTAGGGGAATTGCTGATCATATATTTTCTGCTGCTTTTGAAAGATTTTTAATGGAAAATCCTGATCAAGCACGTATTATTATCGAGAAAAGTATGACAGCTTCTCGTGCGAGAGTTGCTGCTAAAAGAGCTAGGGAATTAACGCGTCGAAAAGGAGATTTAGATATTACTAATTTTTATGGTAAATTATCTGATTGTAAGAGTAAAGATCCTTCAGAATGTGAAATTTTCTTAGTCGAGGGAGATTCTGCAGGAGGATCTGCAATTAAAGGTAGAAATAGTATGACTCAAGCTATTTTGCCATTACGTGGTAAGATTTTAAATGTTGAAAAAGCTAGACTTGATCGAGCTTTAGCAAATGAAGAAATACGTACGATTATTACGGCATTTGGTACTGGAATTGGTGATGATTTCGATTTAAGTAAGTTACGATATGACAAAATTATTATTATGACAGATGCTGATGTAGATGGTTCTCATATTCGTGTTTTATTACTTACTTTATTTTATCGTTTCTTTAGACCAATTGTTGAAGCTGGTCATGTTTATGCTGCTCAACCACCATTGTTTGTTATTAAACATGGTAAAAATATAAAGTATGTTCTTAATGAACAAGAACGAGATGCTTATTTAGCTACTCTTTCTCCTAATACAAAGTATGATATTATGCGTATGAAAGGTTTAGGAGAGATGGATGCTGAAGAATTAAATGAAACAACAATGGATATTGAAAAACGTGTTTTACGTCAGATTACAGTAGAAGATACTATGGCAGCAGATGAGACTTTCTCTAAATTAATGGGCGAAGAAGTAGGACCTAGACGAAGTTTTATTGAGGAAAATGCTGTTTATGTACAGAATTTGGATATTTAGGAGGTAGAATATAATGGATAGGTTAGAGACAAATAATATTGTTAATGAAGTAAGGGATTCTTTCCTTGAATATTCTATGAGTGTTATTGTATCACGTGCTTTACCTGACTTGAGAGATGGTTTAAAGCCTGTTCATAGACGTATTTTGTATTCAATGTATGAATCTGGTTATACGCCTGATAAACCGCATAAAAAGAGTGCTAGAATCGTCGGAGACGTTATGGGAAAATATCATCCACATGGTGATTCTAGTATTTATGAAGCTATGGTTCGTATGGCACAAGATTTTTCATATCGTTATATGTTAGTTGATGGACATGGAAACTTTGGTAATATTGAAGGTTATGGTGCTGCAGCAATGCGTTATACAGAATCTCGTTTATCAAAAATTTCTTTGGAATTACTTAGAAATATCAATAAAGATACAGTTAATTTTATTCCAAACTTTGATGAATCAGAGAAGGAACCAGAAATTTTGCCATCAAGATTTCCTAATATATTAGTTAATGGTACTATGGGAATTGCTGTTGGTATGGCTACTAATATTCCACCTCACAATTTAAGAGAGGTTATCGATGGATGTATTGCATATATTGATAATCCTGATATTGATGTTGATGGTTTAATGCAATATATTAAAGGACCTGATTTTCCAACAGGAGCAACAATTTTAGGTAATAGTGGTATAAAAAAGGCTTATGAGACTGGAAGAGGAACTATTACTATTCGAAGTAAAGCTAGAATTGAAGAGAAAAATGGTAGACATTATATTATTGTTGATGAAGTCCCTTATGGTATTAATACATTAGAATTAAAAAATAAGGTAGCAGAACTTGTTCATAATAAAGAG
>CALVSS010000045.1 GCA_944359095.1 uncultured Bacilli bacterium
AATGGCGACTTGCTAGGTCTTACCATACCGGCTTTCCAACCAGTTATACATTAAACACCGAACTGGCGCACTCCTTACTATATGTATTATATCATAATTATAAGAACTTTTTATATAGATATGAATTTTTCTTTAAAATTTGACAATCCTATGATATAATACCAGTGAATTGGAGGGAATATTATGATACCTACCGTAGCGTTAGTGGGAAGACCAAATGTTGGTAAATCTACTCTATTTAATAAGATTGTTGGTAAGAAAATATCTATTATTGAAGACTTACCAGGAGTAACAAGAGATAGAATATACCAAGAAGCAACCTATAATAACAAAAAATTTTACTTAGTAGATACTGGTGGAATTGATGCTAGTAAAATGAAATTTAATGATGAAATCAAAATGCAAGCAGAAATAGCTATTAAAGAAGCTGACGTTGTTGTATTTATTGTAGATGGAAAAGAAGGCTTAACTACCAATGATTTAATGGTAAGAGACCTACTTAGAAAAAGTGGTAAAAGAGTGATTGTTGCTATCAACAAAGTAGATAATAAAGAAACAAAAAACCATATCTATGATTTCTATGAATTAGGATTTGATGCCTATATACCAATTAGTAGTATTCACAACACCGGCTATATTGAACTAATGGAAGAAATTACAAAAGACTTTAAAGAAGGAAAAGATAAAGAAGATACTAGATTAAAGTTTTCTATTATTGGAAGACCAAATGTTGGTAAAAGTAGTCTGATGAACGCCCTATTAAATGAAGAACGTGTCGTTGTATCTGATGTAGCAGGAACAACAAGAGATTCTGTAGATTCAGTCTTAAAGTATCATAATGAAGAATATGTACTAATTGATACTGCTGGTATGAGAAAAAAAGGAAAAGTCTTTGAAGCAATAGAAAAATATAGTTTATTTCGATCATTAAAAGCGATTGATAGAAGTGATATTTGCTTAGTAGTAATCAACGCCGAAGAAGGAATAAAAGAACACGATAAACATATTGCTGGATATGCTATAGAAAGAGGCAAAGGACTTATTTTTGTAGTAAACAAATGGGATACCGTAAAAGATCAAACAATACCAGAATTTGAAGAAAAAATGAGAGCCGAATTTCAATTTGCAACCTATGCCCCTATAGTTTACTTATCAGCATTAACTAAAAAAAGAATTCATACTTTAATGCCAGAAATAATTAAAGTAGGAGAAAACATAAAAAGAGAAATACCAACAAGTATTTTAAACGATGTTATCCTAGACGCTTATCAACTAAATATACCACCTTCTTACAAAGGAAAAAGACTAAAAATATATTTCACAAGTCAAACAGGTATAAAACCACCAAAGTTCACATTAAAAGTAAATAATAAAGGACTAGTACACTTCTCATATGAAAGATACTTAGAAAATAAACTAAGAGAAAACTTCGATTTAGAAGGTACCCCTATTATTCTTCAATTTAAAAATAGAAGTGGAGAAGATTAAAATGATTATAGGAAATAATAAACCTGGATTTACTAAACCATTTGAAAATGTTAAAACACCAAATAAAAATAACCAGTTTCAACAACAAAAAAATATCTTTACAAAAGAGTTAACCGAAAAGCAACATATAAATCCTCTAAATAAAAATGAAATGAGTGATAAAACACTAGCACTTCTACATCAAAGATTACAACAAGGTACCATTACTTTAGATGAATTTAATAAAAAATGTGAACAATTAGGAAAAAGAAGACAAAATTAATCTCGTAAATACGAGATTTTTTTATATAAAAAATAATCTATAAGCATATATTAAAATAGGAGGTTTCTTATGTTTGGAGATAATTTTTTTAAACGTGTAGAAAATAAAACAAATGTAGATAAAAACACCATAATGTCATTAGCCAAAAAAATTCAAAATTCTAATATGAAAGATGAAAACACATTAAGAGAAGTAATTAAACAAATCAGTGAGATGACAGGAAAAGAAGTATCCAAAGAAAAAGAAGATAAAATAGTAAATGCTATAGTAAAAGATAACATACCTAAAAATATAGATAAAATGTTTTAAATACCTTAATGGTATTTTTCTTATGAAAAAATTATGTTAAAATAAAGAAAATAGGTGGTGATAAAATGTATTGTTTTAGATGTGGAACAAAAGTAGATAAAAATCAAACATATTGTCCACACTGTGGAGCAAACATCAAAGAAGAAATGAGTCGTTATTATACTCCTGAATATATGAAAGAAGCACCATCACACGAAGACCAATACCAATATAGTATTCAATATAGTTATAAAGATAATGATGACTATCTAAAAGCATATATAGGAAAAAATTATGACAAAATAATAAAACAAAAATTTTCTATTCCAACCTTCATCTTTGGACCACTATATTTTCTATATAGAAAAATGTATATATATGTCCCAGTATATTTATTATTACTAATACTATTAGGTCCCATAACTACACTAATAATATCTTTTTTCTTTAACAAAATATACTTATATCATGCCAATAAAAAAATAAAAGAAATAAAGCAAAAATATAATACAGAAAGCGAAGAACAAATATTAGAACACTGTAAAAAAAATGGTGGAATAAATATCATAATACCTATATTAATAGGAATAATATTAATAACTTTTATAATATATAATATTAAGCCAAAAGAAAATAGAAAAACAAATAGAAAAAATTACTTAAAAGAAATAACTTACACTATTCCAAAAGGCTACAATATAAATTATGAAACAGATAATTATAAGTCCTATGTCTATGATGACACTAATAAATACTGTACCATACAACTAAGTGCCTATACTTATACAAGTATCTATAAAAACGAAGAAGATTATATAAATAGTATTTTACAATACTATACAACTACAAATAGCCCAATAGATAATATAACAATCAATAATAAAAACTGGAAACATATCAACATAATAACAGACTATAACAACAAAAATTACTATGTCTTAAAACAAAAAAACAACTATTATGAAATATCTACATCAGATACAAAAGAACAAGAATGTAAAAAAGATTTTAACACTTTCATAAATTCTATAAATTACAAAGAATGATATAAAAATCGTTCTTTTTTTATACTTATTAACATAAAGTTAACTGTATAAGGAGAATGTATATGGATAAATATGAAATTATTAAAAATATTGCTAAAAGAAGTGGTGGAGATATTTATCTAGGCGTTGTTGGTGCAGTAAGAACAGGAAAATCTACTTTTATAAAAAGAATGGTAGAAACTTTAATCGTACCGAATATAGAAGACGAATATGAAAGAAAAAGAGCCCTAGATGAAATTCCTCAAAGTGCAGCAGGAAAAACCATTATGACAACAGAACCTAAATTTGTTCCAAATAATACAGCAAAAATTAAAATAGATGACTTTACTTGTAATATTAGATTAATTGATTGTGTTGGATACATGATTGATAAAGCTCAAGGAGCAACCGATGAAAATGGTCCAAGAATGGTAAAAACACCATGGTATACCGAAGAAATACCATTTGTAGAAGCTGCTGAAATTGGTACCGAAAAAGTAATCAAAGACCACTCTACAATAGGAATTGTAGTCACAACAGATGGATCAATTGGAGACTTTGAAAGAAGTGACTATATTGATGCTGAAAATCGTGTAATAGAAGAATTAAAAAGTATAGGAAAACCATTTATTGTAATATTAAACTCAACACATCCAACCCTTCCAGAAACCCAGAAACTAGCAGAATCATTAAAAGAAGAACACCAAGTACCAGTACTACCTATTAGTATAGAAGCAATGACCGAAAAAGACATGTATGATATCTTAAGAGAAGCATTATATGAATTCCCAGTTTTAGAAGTAAAAATCAATATGCCGGAATGGATAACAATATTAAATCCAGATCACCCAGTAAAACAAAACTATATAAATGCTATTAGAGAAAGCGTAATAGAAATTGATAAACTAAAAGATATAGAACATATTACAGAACATTTCTTAAATAATGATATGATAGAAAAAGCTTATTTATCAGAAGTAGATCCATCAACTGGAATTATAACGATTACTTTAACAGCACCAGCAAACTTATATAATAAAACATTAACAGACATCATAAAAATAGATGTCAAAAGTAAAGCCGACCTATTAGCTTTATTCCAAGAATATAATGTAGCGAAAAAAGAATATGACCAAATTAAATATGCCTTAAAAATGGTAAAACAAACCGGTTATGGAGTAGCAACACCATCTATTGAAGATATGAAACTAGATAAACCAGAAATTGTAAAACAAGGACCACGTTATGGAGTAAAATTAAAAGCTGTTGCACCATCTATTCACATGATTCGAGTAGATGTAGAATCCACCTTTGAACCAATCATAGGAAGTGAAGTACAAAGTAAAGAACTAATTGACTATTTAACCAAAGATAAAGATAAAAATCCAAGTGATATATGGAAAAGTGAAATATTCGGTCGTAGTCTGGACTCCATCGTCCAAGAAGGAATTCAAGCTAAAATAAATATGATGCCAGATAACATCAGATTAAAATTACAAACCACCCTAGCAAAAGTGGTAAATAAAGGTTCTAATAACTTAATTGCCATTGTAATATAAAAATCCACAAAAACTGTGGATTTTTTTAAATAGTAGAAACTAAATGATTATATTGATTTACCAAATCTTCAGTAGAAAACTGAATTTCCTGATCTTCAATTTTCCAATCAGAAGAATGAACAGATAAAAATTCAAAAACCTGACTAATAGTATTAAACAACTGATTCATATCTTCTTTTCGATTTAAAAAATGTTCTTTATAATTTTGTAATTGTACATAAATATTAGAATCTAAAATAGCATGAACAAATAAATCTTGATAATAAGAAGATAATTCTAACTTTTTAGCATAATTTTTAATATACTTCAAAGAACAATAACGAAGTAATTGATCCATACTTTTCAAAAAATTATTTTTTACATCCTCAACATATTCACAACTACTAGAAAATTCAGGACCATCTTCCAAATAATTAGACACAGAAAGTAAAGATTTTAATCTCTCATCTTTAGTATAATTCAAAACAACTTGATATTGTTGATAAAAAGAATTTACATAATTACTAACCTCTTCTTCTACAGACAAATATTGAAAATGAACAGTAGAAGAAAAAGTAATAGGCTTTTTAAGTAAGTCATGATCAGCATATTTTAAAATATCACTTTGAAATCTTTCTTTAGAAACACTATGATAAAAAATAAAACCATAACCAAGTACTAAAAAAAGAAGAAAAGTAAACAAAAAAACATAAAAAATAATCTTTTTTTTCTTCATAAATTTCACCAGTGAATTATTATATATCAAAGAAAAAGAAAAATCAAAGTTTTATCTCATGCCACCGAAACATAACAGGATATAATCTCTTACCATAAACAAAATCCCCAAACTCAACAACAGATAATAAATTAGAAATAACATTAACATCACAATAGAAATAACCATCATCAAAATAAATATGACCACTCTTTGGTAAAGAAAAGAAATCTTTCGTTCTAAAATATATCTTTTCATCAAAATAAACAATAACTCTAAAATCTAAACTATCATCATATTCAAATTCTTCTAATTGAATCACTTCTAAAAATAAACCAATTTTACAATGAAGATAAACTTTCACTTTATAAAAACCATGTAAAAGTAATCTTTTTCTTAACTTTTTAAGTAATTTAGTAACAACATCTATAATTTTTTCTTTAGTAAAATGAATATTTCCCAAATATAAAATATTAAAAAATATATAATATTCTTTATTACCAATCTTTTCTACTTTCATATATTCACCTACTGTAATATATGAAAAAAGTCTAAATAACATCACCGTTAATTAGACTTTCAATTTTTTTAACTACTTCTTTTACCCCAAGTTTAGTAACACTAGAGAATACAACTAAATCATCACCAACAACCAAATCTAAAGTATCTAAAATATCTTTTAAATTTTTTTCTTTTTTACTTCCTCCAACTTTATCTGCTTTAGTAGCAATTACAGTAACAGGTAAATTATAATATTTTAAAAAGTTGTACATAAGTAAATCATCTTCTGTAGGTTTATGACGAAAATCAATAAGTAAAAATACTCTTTTTAGAACTGTTCTCTTCTCTAAATATTCTTCAATCATCATTCCAAACTTAGATTGTGTTTTCTTATCAACAGAAGCATAACCATATCCAGGAACATCGATTAAATAAAAACTATCATTAACAGAATAAAAATTTAAAGTTTGTGTCTTTCCTGGCCTTGAAGAAGTATAAGCTAAATTTTTTCTAGAAAGAATAGCATTAATAAAACTACTTTTTCCAACATTACTACGGCCTACTAATAAAAATTCTGGTTTACCATCTTCTGGATATTGACTCCTTCTAGTAGCAATAATCTCTAAATTAGCATCTTTAATTACCATTTTCTCTCACCTCACTCTGATACTTAGCGACAACTTGATCTAACTCTTCAATAATTTTCATAGCTTCTTCCATCGTAGGAACTCTAGCCCCACTAGCGAACTTATGACCACCGCCATGATACTTTTCAGCAACTTGATTAATAACTGGTCCCCTAGAACGAATAGATACTCGAATCTGATTATTTTTAACATCTTCTGTCATAGTAACCCAAACAAGAACCTCTTTAATAAAATTAAAATTATTAATCATATTACCAGCACTAGCACTATCAACTTCAAACTCATGAATAACGTCATCTGTAATAGTAATATAACCAAGACCATGCTCAGTAACTTTCATATTTAAAGCAATATATCCTTCTAATCTTACCTCATTAATTGGTCTTAAATAAAGTTTTTGATAACATTTAGATAATTCAAAAGGATATTTTTTTAAATAACAAGAAACTAAATAAAATAATTCAGGAGTAGTACTATCAAATAAGAAGCGATTAGAATCAGAAACAAGTCCCATATATAAAAGTTCACTAATAGAAGAATTAATAGTAAATTTCATTTGCATTAAAAGCTTCATAATAATTTCACAAGTACTAGAAGCTTTATCATTAATAAATTCAATATCAGCAAAACTTTCTACAAAAGGATGATGATCAATTTTAATAATATAAGAAAATTGTGAAAAATTAACGGAATCAACTCTTTTCTTATCAGGAGTATCCGTAACAATAAGTAAAGCATTCTCTACTTTCTCTAATCTATCAAGTTTACCTATATGAGCAAATTTTTGACTACCAGTACCAATCGCAAGTACTTTCTTCTCTGGAAAATTAAGACGAATAGCATCTCTTAAAGCAAGCTGACTACATAACGCATCAGGATCTACTCCAATATGCCTCGCAATAATAATAGTATCATACTTCTTAATTGCCTTTAATATTTTTCTATACATAATATACATCCTATCTATTAATTAAATGTAGAGTATCTCTTGCAATCATTAACTCTTCATCCGTAGGAATAACATAAACATCAATAGAAGAGTCATCAGTACTAATTTTAACAACTTCACCACGTTTATTATTTAAATCTAAATCAATTTTTACTCCTAAACAAGCAAGTTCTTCACAAACCTGTCTACGAACTGGAATACTATTTTCACCTACACCAGCAGTAAACACAATAACGTCTGCTCCACCTAATAATACATAGTATTGAGCAATATAATCAACAATACGACGAACATATTTATCACGAGCAACCAAAGCTTTTTCATCTTGAAAATCACAACGCTCTAAAACATCACGCATATCACTACTATATTCACTCATACCTAATAAACCACTACGTTTATTTAAATCATCAATAACTTCACTAGCATTCTTACCTTCTTGTTCCATAACATAAGGAATAATAGAAGGATCAATATCTCCAGAACGAGTACCCATCATAATACCAGCAAGAGGAGTAAATCCCATAGAAGTATCGACACATTTACCATCTTTAATAGCCGTAATAGATCCACCATTACCAATATGACAACTAATTAAACGAAAATGATCTTTACCAAGAATTTCTTTAACTTTATCAGCAATATAACGATGAGAAGTACCATGAGCTCCATATTTACGAACACCATATTTCTCATACCAAGAATAAGGAACAGGATATAAAAAGGTAGTTTTATCCATAGTTTGATGAAAAGCTGTATCAAATACCGCAACCATAGGAGTATTAGGTAAAACCTTTCTAAAAGCTTCAATTCCAAGCATATTAGCAGGATTATGTAAAGGAGCAAATCCCTTAATAGCATCCAACTTAGCCATAACATCATCATTAATTAAAACAGACTCTTTAAACACATCTTTACCCTGAACAATACGATGACCAACACCATGAATTTCATCCAAAGAAGAAATAATATTTAAATCCGTAAGTTTATCTAACAAAATATTAACCGCATCAACATGAGTAGGTAAATCAACTTCCTGACTAATTTTCTCACCATTAAACTTAATCGTATATTTACTACCTTCTATACCAATACGTTCAAAAACACCACTTGCTATTACAGACTCATCATCCATATTAAACAAGCTAAATTTTAAAGAACTACTTCCCGCATTAATAGAAATAATTTTCATAACATCCCTCTTTCTATAACTATAAACATTATACTACAAAGGAATAAAAACATCTACCCAGTAAACAAAAAAAATTGCAAGCTGTGCTTGCAAATTAACCATTGTCTTTTCCATTCAGGAAAAGACAATGACTCTCTCCTCTCTTTCTCACTTTTTTCGGCCTTTACTCGCTTCCGCTCGTAGTGCGGCTTTTCGAAAAAAGTTCGTCGTTATCCTATCCGGAAAGCTGGCGCTACCCCAATAGAATAATTAGCATTAGGGCTAGTCCACGCGCCATACGTATTCACATTGTAGAAACTGTAACTATTGTTAGACGTGGCCGCGCGCAACCACCAACCTTTATTACTACCATTATATTGTTTCTTGGCTCCACTAAAGTTTGATGTTGTTACTCCTTGGGCTTTATAATAATCTAATTGTCTTGTATAGGCATCTG
>CALVSS010000046.1 GCA_944359095.1 uncultured Bacilli bacterium
AATTAGAGAAACATAATCAGAAAGCATCCAAGGTTTCATAGGTTCTTCACTAGCACCAAAACCAGGAAAATCCAAAATTGTAATACGAAAGCGATTAGAAAGTGGATCACCAAGAAACTTCATCATTTCAATATTTTGACCCCAGCCATGAAGAAGTAAAATATCTTTACCTTCACCATATTGTATGTAATTAACAGAAATACCTCTAATATTAATTTTCATAGAATCACCTACTAGAAATATTATAGCATAAATCAATAAAAGCTAAACGATAAACCGTAAAAATGGACATAGAAAATGACAAATTGACTAAAGAAATAAAAAGGAACTAAAGAAATTTAGCCCCTTTACTTAGTCTCATGTATTTTATCAATAATCTTTTCTATATGTTCCCCATATTCAATAGAAGTATCATAAATAAATTTAAGCTCTGGAGTATGTCTAATATCAATACGCTCTGCTAACTTCGTACGTATAAACGAACTAGCACCAGCTAAAGCTTCCAAAACGACTTCTTTTTTTGTCTGATCTAATACTGTAAAATAAACTTTACAAAAACTATAATCATTACTAATATCACAACCAGTAATAGTTACAAATTTTAAATCTTCATCTTTAACTTCTTTCATTAAAATAACACTAATTTCTTGCTGAATTAAATGATTTAATCTTTCTATTTTTATACTTGCCATAAAATCACCTCATTAGTATATTATCTTTTGATTTCTACTAAATCGTAAATTTCAATAATATCTCCTACTTTATAATCTTGACAATTTACTAAAGTAATACCACAATCCATTCCTTTAGTAACTTCTTTAACTTGATCTTTTTCATGTTGTAAAGTATTGACAGCTCCACTATACACTACAACATCATCACGAATAATACGTGCTTTTTCGTTATTTCTAACAACACCACTAGCCACATGACAACCAGCGATAAGACCAACTTTAGAGAATTTAAATATTTGACGAACTTCAAGTTTACCAGTAACCTGTTCTTCATATTCAGGATCAAGCATTCCCTTCATAGCAGCTTCCATATCCTCTACAACTTTATAGATAATATCGTAAGTTCTAATTTCAACACCATATTGTTTAGCATCATCTTCTGCTTGAGAATTAGCACGAACATTAAATCCAATAATAATAGCATCACTGGCTCTTGCTAATACAATATCACTTTCCTTGATACCACCAACAGCTCCACGAATAATATTAATTTTAACTCCCTCAACATCAATCTTTTCTAAAGCTCCACGAACAGCTTCCAAGCTACCATTAACATCAGCTTTTAAAATAACATTAATTTCTTTAACTCCCTCTTGAATACGACCAAATAAATCTTCCAAAGACATACCACTCAAATTAGTATCAGCACTACGAGCTCTTAAACTTCTTTCTTCTGCGATATGTTTTGCTTGTTTTTCAGATTCAAATGCCATAAACTTATCACCAGCATTAGGAACATCACTAAGACCAGTAACCTCAACAGGAGTAGATGGAAGAGCTTCTACAATATTTTGACCTAAATCATTCTTTAAAGTACGAACTTTTCCATAAATAGTACCAACAACAATAGGATCACCTAAACGTAAAGTACCATTTTGAATAAGTAAAGTAGCAACAGAACCAACTTTACTATTTTTCTTAGACTCAATAACAACTCCTGTAGCATAACGAGAAGGATTAGCTTTATACTCTTGCATTTCAGCAACTAATAAAATGTTTTCAAGTAATTCATCAACACCTTCACCAGTTACAGCAGAAATCTTATTAACAATAACATCTCCACCCCACTCTTCAGGAGTAAGTCCATGTTCTACAAGTCCAGTCATAACTCGATCAACATTAGCATCTGGTTTATCAATTTTATTAATAGCAACAATAATTGGAACTTTAGCAGCCTTAGCATGATCAATTGCTTCCACTGTCTGAGGCATAACACCATCATCAGCAGCTACAATAATAACAACAATATCTGTAATAGATGCTCCTCTTGCTCTCATCTCAGTAAAAGCAGCATGTCCTGGTGTATCAATAAAAGTAATCTTTTTACCATTACAAGTAACAGAATAAGCACCAATAGCTTGAGTAATACCACCAGCTTCACCACTAGCAACATTACTTTTACGAATAGTATCAAGTAAAGTAGTTTTACCATGATCAACATGTCCCATAATAGTAACAACAGGAGGACGTTCTACCAAATCCTCAGGTCTATCTTCAATCTCAAAATTTTCAAAATTAGAAATATCTGCAGTTTCTTCTTTCTTTAATGTCTTATTATAATCAGCAACAACAATTTCAGCAGTTTCAAAATCAATAGACTGATTAACATTAGCCATAACACCAAGTCCCATTAATTTTTTAACAATCTCAACTGCCCCTACATTTAAAGCTTGAGCAAGTTCTGAAACCGTCATACCTTCCTTATATAAAACTACATTATCATCTTTTAATGCTTCATTTTTCTTTAATTTTTCACGATGTTTATAAAGTTTCTTTCTTTCTTTAAAGAAATCAGATTTTTTAGTATCATTTTTCTTTTGAGACCTAGTTTTAACCTTTTCAAAAGAAGTAGAATTATCTAAATCAATATGCGTATTTAAAGCCAACTCCTCAGCTTTATCCATAACCTCATCTTCATACAATCTAGACTCAAAATCCTCAATATCCCCTTCAACATAATCTTCCTGATCTTGTAATTCATTATCAAGTAAAATAATGTCTGTTTCATCTAACGTACTAGTTTGATCTTTATATTCAATTCCAATCTTATCGCATAAAGCTTCTATTTCTTCTACAGTCTTTCCAACATCTAATGCATAATCTTCGATATTCATCATTTCACTTCACCTCCACTATTTTTCTATTTTTTTTCTTATATCATCATATACACTCTCTTCTATAGTACATTCTAAATGGCGCTCTAATGTTTTCTTTTTAATAGCCATTTCTAAAACTTGAATGTCCTTCTTAATATATGCACCCCTACCATTCATCTTTCCAGTTTCATCAACAAGAACTTTTCCATCTGGAGTACGAACAATACGAAATAAATCTTTTTTAGGTAATTTTTCCTTGGTAACAACACAAGTTCTTAAAGGTATTTTCTTAACTTTCATAAACCCTCCTTACAAACTATCTAAAATTAATTCCAGCCTCTCTTGCTTGCTCAGTTGTTTTAATATCTATTTTATAATGAGTAAGCTTACTAGCAAGTCTAGCATTTTGTCCTTTCTTACCAATAGCTAAAGAGAAATTATCACCATCAGCAATAACCATAGCCTCTTGCTTCTTAGGATCAGTAATACATACTGTCAAATCTTTAGCAGGACTTAAAGCATTTTCAATAAATACTGCTGGATCTTTATCATATTTAACAACATCAATTTTTTCACCATGTAATTCTTCTATAATACGAGCTATTCTACTACCCTTTTCACCAATACAAGCACCAATAGGATCAACATTAGAATACTCAGAATAAACAGCAACCTTGCTTCGATTACCAGCATCTCTTGCTACACTATATAACATAATAGTACCATCAGCAAGTTCAGGAATTTCAAGCTCAAATAATCTTTTAACAAAACCATAATGACTTCTACTTAATAAGATAAGTAAATTTTTACCATTATTATCAACTTTTGTTACATAAACTTTAATTTGAGAACCCATTTCAATCTTTTCACCAGGAATAATATCCTTCTTAGGTAAAATTCCATTAGTACGTCCCAAATCAATAAAATAATTATCCGTATCTTCTAAAGCAACAGTACCAACTAAAAGTTCATCTTGTTTATCTCCAAACTCTTCCATAATACTATTTCTTTCAGCTTCACGAATCTTTTGGATTACAACTTGCTTAGCAGTAGAAGCAGCAACACGTCCAAAATCTCTTGGAGTAACTTCTTTATCAATAGTATCTCCTACTTCTAAAGTTTTATCTATCTTTTTAGCATCACTTAACTTGATTTCTACATCAGGATTAAAATAGCTATATTCTTCTTGTTCTTCTTTCTCTTCACTATCTTCATCCTCATCTTCATCAGTATAGTGTTCAAATAAATAATCTTCATACTCTTCTTTAGTCATTTTATCATCTGGAACAACAGTCAAATAAGAATAAACTTTAATATCACCAGTTGCTCTATCAAAAAGTACCTTTACATTTGTCTTAGAATTAAAATTCTTTTTATAAGCTGATGTAAGTGCCAACTCCATAGCATCATATACTACATCAGGATCAATATTTTTTTCTTTTACGATATTATCTAACGCTTTTAAAAACTCTTTTCCATTCATTTTACTCGTCTCCCTTCTCTTTAGAATAAATATCTACCTCATAAATATCTTCATCTAACACATGATTTTGATCAATAAGTTTATTGATTACTCTAGAAGCCTTAGTAATTAAATTTAAATCAATAACTTGATCACTATCCAAAACAATATTTAAAGCCTTTTTACCCTCTTCAGTAGCAACAAAAACATCATCAACAAAAACATTATATTCCTGAATAGCAGATCCTACCAAATTAATAATCTTCTCTTTCATACTTCACCTCCTAGAAATAATAAGAGTGGGATTTTTTACATTCCCACTCCTTTCTGTACATAGTATAACATACTTTTTCTAAAATACCAATAAATATCTTTAATTTTACTATTTTTTATGCTATTCTTTAAGAAGGTGATGATAATGGAAGAAAAAGAAAAATTTATTAGTTTTAAAGGACTAGCAATAGGTATTTTTGTATTTTTATTATTTTATTTTAGTTCCTATCTACAATTAATACCAATTATTGCTTTAAATATGAACCTTGAAAAATTAACTCAAACTCAATCGGTTTTACTATCTACCTTTTCTAATATTATCTTATTAATAATATTAATTATTATATTTAGAAAAGATTTAGTAAAAGAATGGAAAATATTTAAAAACCATATGTTAGAAAATATAGATACAGGAATAAAATACTGGTTAATTGGCCTAGCAGTTATGATGATTTCTAATTCAATTATTACTTTTGTATTTAATTTAGGTCAAGCAGCAAATGAACAAGCCGTTCAAAAAATGATTACTGCAATACCTTGGTTAATGGTTATAGATGCAGGTCTCATTGCTCCATGGATTGAAGAATTAGTATTTAGAAAAGGATTTAAAAAAGCATTCCCAAATAAATGGTTATTCGTTAGCTTATCAGCATTAGTTTTTGGATCTTTGCATGTAATAACTAGCATGACTTCACCACTAGATTTACTTTATATCATTCCGTATGGCTCACTAGGAGTTGCCTTTGCCTGTTCTTATCAAAAGACAAAAACAATTTACACATCTATCTGTATACACATGTTTCATAATACAGTACTAGTATTATTATCCATATTAGTATAAATTAGTATAAAAAAAAGAAGTCCTAAAAAAGTGAACTAATTAACAAAAGTAGACGCAAAACTAAAAATGTGATCTACTTTTATTTTTCACCTTTAAAAGACTTCTTTTATTCTACTTCAATCCCACGTTTAATATTAACATCAAAAAATACTAATAAGAAACTTATAAGTCCTTGTAAAATAAGTGTTGCAAAATAGGAAATCCAATAATTATCAAACACTAACAAGTTCATATAAATCAAAGTATAGAACAAATAATTAACAACAAAAGCAAATAAATAAGTTAAATAAAGTAATAGAAAAGACCCACTGGTATTGACTAAAAGGAATTGATAAATAGTTAAATTGACAAATTGACTAATAACATAACCACAAAATCCTCCACAAATATCATAAAAATTAAAACTCTTACCTATCACAAAACTCATAAGAAAACTAAATAAAACTAAAGCAACTCCCGAAGCAGATATTCCAACAACAGATTTATAATAGCCATATTTTTTTGTTATATAATTAGTAACAAAATAAATAATTGGTAATATAAATATAGAATAAGTCAAAGTTACATTATCAAAAGAAAATGTATACTCTTTTAATGATTCTGCAAGAATAACAATGGTAGATAATAATAAAACATAAACCCACCATCCTTCATTTTCAACTTCTAAGATTTCTTCCTGATCCATCTTTTTTGATTCATACTTTCTAGTAATTAATTTAGAACTTGCTTTTACTTTTTTTACAACATCATCTGACATACTATCCTACCCTTTCTATTATAAAAATATTGTAACATAAAATTAAAAATAAGAGAAGAAATAATTATTTTTTTTAATTAACAAAATAGTTTATAATAAAATAAAGGAGAAAATATGAAAATAGAAAAAATCAATCAATTTGTAAAAGAAAACTTATCAACATACCGTTATGAACATAGTGTATTAGTCGCCAAAGAAGCAAAATCTTTAGCAAAACATTACCATATAGAAGAAGATAAAGCTTATCTAGCTGGCCTACTTCATGATGTTGCTAAAGAATTAACTGAAGAAGAAAATGAAAAATGGATAGAGATTGGACACTTATCAAAAAATTTAAATAAAAAAGAAAACAAAAATATAAAACATGCAGATATAGGGGCAATCATAGCCAAAGAAAAATTTAAACTTGATGATGACATTTGTAATGCAATTAAATATCATACCATAGGAAATAAAAATATGGATACTTTAGCAAAAATTATCTATATAGCAGATAAAATCGGTAGAAAAAATATTCCTGATGACCTAATCCCAGTAAAAAAGTTAGCCTATGAAAATCTTAATAAAGCATTACTATTCTGTATAGAAAAACAACAAATAAATTTAAAAGAAAAAGGATTAAATCTTCATCAAGATACAAAAGAACTATTAAAAGAATTAAAAAAATAGCATAAAAAAGAACTCAAATTGAGTTCTTTCGTTTTTTTATGGAGCGGATGAGGGAAATCGAATCCCCGTCGCAGCCTTGGCAAGGCCGAATTCTAACCACTAAACTACATCCGCATATATGGAGGGGCCTACCGGATTTGAACCGGTGCTCAGGGTGTTGCAGACCCACGCCTTACCACTTGGCTAAAGCCCCACTGCACTTATGATTATACCAAAGCTATTATAAAATTTCAACTATAAATTATCTTTTTTCAAATATACGTAGATTTTCATTTGGAATTCCGTTATTTTAAAAAAACGGAATTAAGTTTGTTTATAGTATAATACATCTTATGTTTCTTTGTAGTTTTGAAGGAGGAATAGAAAATGAAAACATGGAAACATATGAGTGAAGATAATAGAAAAACTATTTGTTCTTGTATCTCTCATAATAAAAAATTAATAGAAATAAGTAAAATCATAAATTATGATCCAAGAGCTATTGCTAAAGAAGTCAAAAGAAATAGAAAACCTGTTGATTATGCCGATCAAACAGAAAGTAAATGTCCTAAACTGAATAGATGGCCTTACGTATGCACTAATTGTAAAAATAGATACAAAGATTGTCCTTTTGTGAAATTTGTATATGATTCAAAAGTAGCTCAAAGAAAAGCTGATGCTAATCTTATTAATTCTAGAAAAGGAATTGATTTAGATTCAGAAGAATTTAATAAATTAGACGCAATTATAAAAAAAGGTACTGATGAGAACAAATCTATTTATCAAATAAAAATAGAAAATAAAGATTCTATTAATAAATCTATCACTACTTTATATAGATATGTTAATAATGGTTATTTAAAAACAAAAAGAATTGATTTACCTTGTGCTGTCAAATATAAAAAAAGAAAGCATAATAAAAAGTATGAATACACTGACAATAAAATTGACAGAAGTAATCATACTTATCTTGACTATTTGTCACACATTCACAAAAATCCCAGAGTGAATGTATGGCAATTAGATTTTTTAGGTACTATCAAATCTGATAGTAAAAATATTTTATCATTTATTTTACCAAATGTACACTTTACTTTATTAGATATCATTAATCAACCAAATTCTAAAAAAGTTGTTAAATTCTTTGATGATTTAGAAGAAGCAATTGGAACTGAAGCATTCATTGATTTAATTCCTGTTATTTTAACAGATAGAGATCCTTGTTTTAATGATATTGAAGGAATATGTTTTTCTAAAATTACTGGTGAAGAAAGATGTAAATTATTCTTTTGTGATCCGTATGTATCTAATCAAAAACCAAATGTAGAAAATATTAATAAACAAATTAGAAAGTTTTTTCCAAAAGGAAAATCTGTAGATAATCACACAAAAGAAACTGTAAAAAAACATAATATTACATTATTAAATACACCAATAAAATCTTTAGATGGATATACTCCAAAAGATGCATTTATTGCAGTTTATGGTGAAGATTTATTTAATAAAATTTTTGATATTGTCAATGACGAACGTAAGTGAGTTCATCTTGATCATTGACAATAGTATAAATTTAAAATAGTTATACAAATAAAGTTCATCTTTATTTGTTATCAATAATATAAATACTACAAAGAAACGGAAATAAGTTTAAAAAACGGAAATAACCTCCGTATTTTCGTCATGGAATAATTTATATAATTATCTATTGAAATTATACCTTTTATCAACCTTATTTCCGTTTATAACTAAAAAAACGGCAATAAATCTGATAAAGAAAAAGATCCGTTAAAAAACGGACTTTAGTCTAAAAATTTACGCTTTTTTCAAATATATGAAAAAAAAGAGGAAATTATTCCTCTCTAATAAAAGAATAAATATTTTTATAATTATAACGAAATTCCAAGTTACTAATAATAGGTTTCAATCCATAAAAGTCTGTATAAAGATATAAAGTATCATCAACTATAAAAGAAACTCCATCATCATGAACTTGCCATTCTTTAATATCATCAAACTGACAAATAAGTATGGGATGCTTATAATCCTTTTGAATTACCCGATAAATCTTACCATCATCTGTTTTAAAATAATAATCACTACGATTTTTTTTAATTTCCTTCGTATCATATAA
>CALVSS010000047.1 GCA_944359095.1 uncultured Bacilli bacterium
AAGACTTTATCAATCATTACATTATAGATAAATAATAGGATAATTGCATACATCATCATATTCCAACCAAAGAAAAAACTACCAAAAATTACAATTATTCCATTTATTACCATATTGGATTTAGTAATTGGTATTTTAAAATATTCATTTAATATTTGACTGATAATAGGAAGTCCTCCATTACTAAATCCTGTTTTATAAATAAATCCATTAGCTAGTCCACCAATGACTCCAGCAAAAATAATTATTAAAAATGTATCATTATAATCTATTACGATATTTTGGGTAATAAAACTTGTTAATTTTACAAATAATGGATAAAGAAATGTCGCAATTACGGATCCTGCTGTTCTTTCTTTTCCCAAATATAATAAACTAAAGAAAAGACAGGATAGAGAAACTAAAAATATCATTAGTGAAGAATCTATTCCGTAAACATAATTTGTAATAACAGCTATTCCGTTAACGCCTCCAGCAACAAGGCCTGTAGGTAGTAATAAAAGATTGTAGACAAAGGCCAATACTATTAGTGATATTATCAGTATTACTAATCGGTTTAGTATCTTTTTTTTCTTAATTTTTACTAGTATATCCTCAAAAAAATTATTCATTATTCCCCTCCAAATACTTCGTAGGCATCGGTTACTACAAAGAATGATTCAGGGTCGATTTCATGGATTCCCTCTTTTAATCTATAGTAATCTTTTGTTGGTAATACACACATTAATACCGTTTGATTTTCTTTTGCGTATCCCCCTTTTGCATTAAATACCGTTACTCCATGGTTTAGATACTTTAAGATATACTCTTTTATTTTGGCTTCTTCTTGGGTAACAATATAGAAAGCTTTACTGTCTGATACTCCTAAAATTACTCGATCAGATATATAGCTAATTACATATAATACTATAATTGAATACATAAAATGTGTTGGCCCAAAAACAAAGGCTGTTAAAAGAACGATTGTTCCATCACAATATAACATACTATTACCCATACTTATTTTTAGATATTTAGAAAGTATTTGGTTAATAATGTCTGTTCCACCAGTGGAAAATCCAGCTTTATAAATCATACCAGCGCCAAAACCATATACGACACCACCAAAGACTGATATTAATAATAATTGAGTTGTATCAATATCTATAATATATCTGATATTACTAGTTAAACTTACAAATAATGGGAATAATATTGAACCTAAAATATTGGCTTTGGTTTTTTCTTTTCCTAGAAGGAAATAACTTATAAATAGTAAAGAAATATCTACTATTAAAATAAAAATTGAATTATTAATTTTTGTTAAATAATTAATAATAATCGCTAATCCTCCAACGCCTCCAGCGACAATTTTATTAGGTGCTAAAAACAAATTATATGAAACTGCAATAATAAAACATCCTAATACAAATTTTATATGTCTTTTAACACTTGATTTGGAATTTATTTGTTCTAAAATTTTAAAATCTTTCGTTTTAGAAAAGAATCCCATATATGCACCTTCCTTTTATCTTTTTTGTTTTAGATTTGCTTCAATAAACATATCTATATCTCCATCTAAGACTTTAGATACATTACTTGTTTCAACATTAGTTCTGTGATCTTTTACCATTGAATAAGGATGAAGAACATAGCTTCTTATCTGTGAACCAAAATTAATGTTTGCTTGATCTCCTTTTATTTCATTCATTTTTTGTTCTTGTTCTTCTAGTTTTTTTATCAATAATTTATTTTTTAATACTTTTAATGCTTGCTCTTTATTTTGAATTTGACTTCTTTCATTTTGGCACGTTACTACTGTCTTTGTAGGTAAATGGGTAATTCTTACTGCAGAATCTGTAGTGTTTACACCTTGACCACCACATCCACTAGAACGATAGACGTCTATTTTTAAATCTTTTTCATCAATTTCTATATCGTTATCTTGTTCTATTTCTGGAGTAACTTCAACAGATGCAAAAGATGTATGACGTCTGTTGTTAGAGTCGAAAGGAGATAATCTGACTAAACGGTGAACACCTTTTTCATTTTTTAAATAGCCATAGGCATTCTTTCCTTTTACTCTAATTGCTACACTTTTAATTCCAGCTTCTTCTCCATCTTGATAATCTAGAATATCTATTTTATACTTTTTCTTTTCACACCATCTGGTATACATTCTATATAGCATTAAAGCCCAGTCACAAGATTCTGTTCCTCCAGCTCCAGGATGAATTTCTAAAACACAATCATTTTTATCATATGGTCCATCCAATAGTAGAATTAAGCTTACTTCTTCTACTTTTTGTTCTATTGATACAGTTTCTTGTTCCAATTCTTGTTTGCTATTTTCATCATAGTCTAATTCTAGTAAATCTACTATTTCTAAATCTTCATTTGCTTTTTTTAATAGAGATTCTACACTATCTACTGTTGATTTTTCATCATTTAATTCTTTTATTATTTTTTCAGCAGTTTCTCTATCATTCCAAAAATTGATATCATTAGTTTTTTCTTCTAAAGATTTGATTTTTGCCTTTTTACTATCGATGTCAAAGTGACCTCCATAAATCTTTAAGTGTATTTATACTTTTGGTTAAAGAGTCTTTTATTTCTTTTAATTCCATTTTTATCTCTCCTTATTTAGTTTATACTAAATTTTAATTTCTATTCTTTTCTTAATCAATGATAAAGTAACATAAATTTTAGTTTTTCACAACTTTTTTTGTATATATTTTTTTATCTTGCATATATTATTAGTGAGGAAGGTTCACTGTTAAGTGTGAAGATCCTCTGTAAATAGATAAAGGAGCCAAATAGCTCCTTCTTTTTTATTACAATTTTAACAAGCTAATTTACATATATTATATAATTCTTTTGATAATTGAAAAAAATAAATTTATTTATGAAGTGGATTTAAATAGCATATGGAAAAAGTATAATATAGTAGTAGTGGAAATAGTAGGTTGTTATAATGTTAAAATGCATTGCTTGTAGCAATGCTTTATTTATCATAGAATAGAATTAATGAAAGGAGGAACTTTTATGTTAAAAGATAATTTAAAAACTTTAAGAAAGAATAAAGGACTTTCTCAAGAAGAATTAAGTGTCAAATTAAATGTTGTTAGACAAACAATATCTAAATGGGAATCTGGATTATCTGTTCCAGATGCCGAAATGCTTATATCTATATCAAAAGTTTTTGAAACCCCTGTTAGTGAAATTCTAGGAGAAAACATAGAAGCAAAAGAAAAAAATGATATAAAAGTAATATCAGAAAAATTAGAAGTTATAAATGAGCAACTATCTAAGAAACAAAAGCAAAGAAAAAAAAGAGCAATAAATTTCTTAATAATATTGGATGTGGGTATTATATTACTTTTTATATTGCTGGCTGTATTAGGTAGTCCATATAAATCGTGGGATTATAGTGACCCTGAATGGAGTATTATTGGAACAATATGGCATTCATTTGAATGGATATTCTTTAAAATTGCACCAATTTTAATTATAGTAATTACTTTAATTTTAGGAACAGTTTTAATAAAAAAGAATAAATAAGTTGATATACAATTTTGATGATACATCTGTAGTCTATATACAATTTTACTTTTTACAGTTCTCATAAGATTATTTCATATCTTACATAAGCATAATAATAAAAAAGTTAGCAAATGATTGCTAGCTTTTTTTATTTTGAACTACATTGTTTTATGCATTTTTTCCACAGCAGTTTTTATATTTCTTGCCACTTCCACATGGCGTCCATTTAAAACTACCATGTAATTTTTTCCTTTTAAAGTTGGCTTTATTACTCAAAAAGTTGAATAGTTTACTTATAAATTACAATAAAGTGATGTCTAATTTTCCAACAATACGGTTTAAACTTATCTAATAACTTATCTAATAAACTGCATTGTAATATCAAAATAATGCGAACAAAATTAATTCTATTTATTCAATTAATAACTACCAATTCATATCATCATATGGTGTTGATTCATAGCCTTCCTTTTGTAGTTTAATAACCATTTTATCTAATTTTGGTTTCCATATTTTTTTAAACCAATCAAATTTACCAAACAGTTTTACTATTGTTGGACTACAAGCATAATAGGTATGAATAAACAATCTTCCATACCACGTTTTTGCAAGATTGTTATCTCGATATCTTCTTAACGTCCAAACTTGTGGACAGTCATATGAACCATATACACATGTTGCTACATAACAACCTTGATGTCCTGTTCTTTGTATTGAATCAATCATGTGATTTGGATCTATTTGTTTTATTTTTTCAACATATTTATCATATATTGCAACATAATTTGTTCTATATTCATCTTTTATCCATGTTTTTGTATATGTATCCAAATTCTTATATTGCCTTATTTTGCAAATAGCAGTACAACATGTGATTATTAAATCATATGAAGACATTAGAATTGTATTTTTGCTCTCTTGAGACTTTGTTGTTTTCAAATCATCATTTTTAATTTCTTCAATCATTGTTGCCACATATTGAGCTGCATCTAAAACAGAAGCCTCTCGATTCCACATTTCAGGAGCTGAACTATCTAATTCCCAAAACTCATTATAATGATTCATTGCAAATTTAAACATACTGTAACATGACATTAAAATATCATATGCCATGTCAATTTTAATTTGATCTATATTTTTGGATAATTTATCATCTTCTTTGATGATTTTTAACGCATTTTTAGAACCTTTAACTATATCTTCCATCCTAAATGCACCCAAAGTTGTAGTTTTAGTAATACATATTCCTCTTCTATATACTGCTTCCCAATTATCAGGTTCTATATCAAGAACTTTATTATAGTTTTCTAATGCTTCACCATAGTTTTCATCTTCAAAATCTCTTTTAGCCAATTTCATAAAATTTTGTACTGTTGGATTACCTACAATTTTCACTTCACCCTTGATTACTTTAAAGTTTGTATTTTGTACCTTTGCACCACAATATTTACAAAATCCGTATTGTTGATTTTCATCTAATTCAACATCCCCGCCACATTGAGGACACTTTAAAACTTCTAATGCCGTTTTAGCCATATTATATACCTCCATTATCACTTATTATCATTTTATCATTTTAAATATTTTTTTTCAACAGTGCTAGAAAAAAACCTCGTAATATTATTATTTTACAATCTAAAAAAATTCTCCAAATTGATAAAAACTTATCTAAAACTTATCTAAACACCTTTTTTGAGATAAAATTACATAAAAATTGTAAGTAGTAAAAAACTCGTAAGCCCTTTATTTATAAGGCTTTACGAGCTTATTTTCCGCAACACTGTTTATACTTGCGTCCACTCCCACATGGACAAGGTTCATTTCTACCAATTTTTTTTACTCTTTTTGGAGTTTTCTTAGCTGGTTCTTTTCCACCATCATTTGTAATCTTCTTTTTTGCAACTTCTTTTCTTTCTATGTTATGTCTGATTTCTGCTCTTAATAAGAATGTTGTAACATCTCTATCTATTTTTTGTAACATTTCATCAAACATATCATAGCCTTCCATTGTATAGGCACGTAGTGGGTCTTCTTGTGCATATCCTCTTAAATGAATTCCTTCTCTTAAATGAGACATCGTATTGATATGTTCCATCCAATAATTATCTACTACTTGTAGAGTAATAGCTTTTTCAAATTCATCTGTGACTTCTTGTGGAATGTCTTTCATTTTTTCTTCATACTCAGCAGTAATTTTCTTTACTAGAATATCAATAACTTCATCTTCTGGTAATCCATCTATATCGGAAACTTTCATATCGTTCTTTAATAGGTTTTCATTTACATATTCAACTATTTCTTCATAGTCTTTCTTTCCTAACGCACCTTCAGGAGCTAAGTGTGACTTT
Source organism: uncultured Bacilli bacterium (assembly GCA_944359095.1). Classification (GTDB taxonomy): domain Bacteria; phylum Bacillota_I; class Bacilli_A; order RF39; family UBA660; genus Faecimonas. The sequence goes on from CALVSS010000047.1 coordinate 5,871, forward strand.
ACTAAATCTTCCATGTGATGACGGAATGTATCTAATACCATCTCGTGAATGGAATCGCTATCTAGAATTTTATTTCTTTTAGCATACATAATTTCTCTTTGGTCATTCATAACATCATCATATTGTAGTAATTGCTTACGAATATCAAAGTTATTTCCTTCAACACGTTTTTGAGCAGCACTAATAGATTTTGTAAATGTTTTACTTTGAATTGCTTGATCTCCAAGTCCCATTGACTTCATCATTTCTCCGATTCTATCAGAACCAAAGCGTACCATTAAGTCATCTTTCATAGAAACAAAGAATTGGGTATATCCTGGATCTCCTTGACGTCCTGAACGTCCACGTAACTGATTATCAATACGGCGAGATTCATGACGCTCTGTACCTACTACACATAATCCACCTAATTTTCTAATATCATCTGACAATTTAATATCTGTTCCACGTCCAGCCATATTAGTGGCAATAGTTACTGATCTTTTTTGACCAATTTTAGAGATGATTTCAGCTTCTCTTGCGTGATTTTTAGCATTTAATACTTCGTGTGGAATATGTGCCTTTTTCAATAAATCACTAATTAATTCACTTGTTTCAATGGCAATTGTACCAATTAAAACTGGTTGTCCTTTTTCATATCTATCTTTTACAAATTGAATGATTGCTTTATATTTAGCTTCTTTTGTTGCATATACTAAGTCTGGTGCATCGATACGAATAACTTCTTTATTTGTTGGAATTTCGATAACATACATATTATATATATTTCTAAATTCTTCTTCTTCTGTTTTTGCAGTTCCTGTCATACCTGCTAATTTTTTATACATTCTAAATAAATTTTGGAATGTAATTGTTGCTAAAGTCTTTGTTTCTTGGTTAATTGTTACTCCTTCTTTAGCTTCAATTGCTTGATGTAAGCCATCAGAATAAGCACGACCTTTCATTAAACGTCCAGTAAATTGATCAACAATAACTACTTCATCATCTTGTACAACATAATCAACATCTTTTTTCATTGCATAGTTTGCTCTTAATGCTTGATTTATATAATGTACTAAAGAAGCGTTCTCAATATCATAAAGATTATTTACGTGGAAAGATTTTTCAGCTTTTTCACTACCTTTTTCAGAAAGTGTTACAGCTTTTGTTTTTTCATCATATACGTAATCTTCCTCTTCCTTTAATCCTTTAGCAAAATGATCTGCATCTAAATATAAGTTAGCGCTATTCATTTTACCTCCAGAAATAATTAAAGGTGTTCTGGCTTCATCAATAAGTACTGAATCAACTTCATCGATAATAGCAAAATTTAATGGTCTTTGAACTCGATCTTCTTTATGAACAACCATATTATCTCTTAAGTAATCAAATCCTATTTCATTATTTGTTGAATACATTATGTCGCAATTATAAGCATCTTGCTTTTCTTTAGCACTTAGTTCTCTTGAATTCACCCCTACTGTTAAACCTAAGAAACGATATATATTTCCCATCCATTCAGCATCACGATTAGCTAAATATTCATTGACTGTTATAACGTGTACTCCTTCACCAGTTAGAGCATTTAAATAACCCGGAAGAACACAAGTTAAAGTTTTTCCTTCACCAGTTTTCATTTCTGCTATATTTCCATAATGTATAGCAAGTCCACCTAAAATTTGAACATAGAAATGCTTTTCTCCTAAAACACGATAAGATGCTTCTCTTGCTGTTGCAAAAGCTTCTACCAAAATGTCTTCTAGAGTCTCACCATTTTGTAATCTTTCTTTAAATTCTTCTGTTTTAGCTTTTAATTCTGTATCTGTTAATTTTGAATATTCTTCATCTAATTCCATTACTTTATCTGCTAAGACTTCAAATCTTTTCAATTCTTTATATTCATGATCAAATATTTTTCTTAATAAATTCATTGTGACATCTCCTTAACTATTTATTTTACCAAAAAAAAAGAAAGAATAAAAGGCTATTCTTTCTTTTTCTTATTATTCGGATTCGATTATACCATAATTTCCGTCTGTTCTTTTATAAACAACGGCAATTTGATTAGTATCGCTATCCTTATACATATAGAATTGGTGATCTAAGAGCTCCATTTGAAGTATTGCCTCATCTTCGCTCATTGGTTTTACTTCAACTTTCTTTCTCTTTAAGATTTTTTTGTCATCGGATGCCTCATTTTCAGAAAATGCAGACATAGAAAAATCAATATTTGTTTTAGCTTGTTTTGACAAAATTCTAGTCTTTTGTTTTCTTATTTGTCTTTCTAGCTTGTCAATAGTTTTATCAACAGCTGCATAGAAGTCATCTTTAGCCTCTTCTGATCTTAAAATAAATGCTTTTAGTGGTATGGTAATTTCTACTCGTTGCTCGTGATTTTTTACTTTTACTATGACAGTTGCGCGAACATTATCGCCATTCTCTAAATATTTATTTAACTTTTCTAATTTCTCTTCAATATACTTTTTCATAGCATCAGTAATTTTTAGTTTATCTCCATGAATAATAATTTCCATACTATCACCTCCTTATACTTGTAGTATAGCATATTTTAGAAAAAAAAACTACTATTTAACATTAGCAGTTTCTTTAACTAATTTTACATTTAAAGCTTGGTATCCTTTGCTAGTTTCTACCAATTTAAATTCTACTAGTTGACCTTCAGATAATGTTTTATAGCCGTCTATTTCAATTGCAGAATAATGAACAAACACATCTTCATTTTCCTTATATTCAATAAAGCCATACCCTTTATCATTGTTGAACCATTTAACGCGTCCAATCATCATGTCCTTACACCTCATTTCTACCAACAGTATTGCTTATCTACTTGGTGTAATCATCATACCAACTTTTTTCCTATAATTACCATTATTTCCTTTAATTGCCATTTTAGATGACTTATATGGTTGCTATTCTCCTTTTTTCGACATTTTTCGACAAATTGATACTTACCTTTTACGATTGAATGCTTTTTTATATTTTTATCTCTCAATATTATATAATTATAATGATTTATGTTTGGTGTTTTTATATGTA
>CALVSS010000048.1 GCA_944359095.1 uncultured Bacilli bacterium
CCTGATATAATTCATTCTTTTTTACAAAAAACACATCTTGGTCAATTAAATCCTATGGGTATTTTAAAAGTAAAAAATGAAAAAGAATTACTTCTTTATACTAAATTTGGTCTTTTAGTTCCAGTAATGGATGATCAAGATATTACTTTAGAAAAAGGTCTTGTACTTCCATATTCTACGATATTTAATGTTAAGGAAGGTAATATTAATAAATTAATTCAATTACTTCGCGAAAAAGGAAATTCTACCCCTGAAGATCTTTTGGAAGTTTCTTTAAAACTTTATTATATTTTTGGCTTTGATAATGCTAGAAAGATTATTTTAGATAAGTTTACTAATCTTACACCTTCTGCTATTACGAGAATTATTAATTTAGATTTTAAAAATCATCGTAGGGAATATAGGACAAAACATCAGGAACGTTTTTATCACTTTGAAATGATTGAAGAGGTTATTCATTCTTTACGTAATGATCAGCATGAGGTGTTTGCTAATCTATTGTATCAACCTAATGATTTAGATATTGCTAAAGTTGAGCGTGAGTTTGCAGCTATACTTAGTCGTTTTGAAGATACAGATGTATCTGAATGTTATGATGCTATTAAAACAAAGATTATGGAATTAATTAATCAAAGAGAGGCTTTAGCTAAAGATGTTTATTCTTTGGAAGTGAATGCGAGATTACAAAAAAAGACTCCTAGAAAATTATCTGTTTTAGATTTAAAAAAATTATTTCATGATGTTTCTTTGATTCATATTATCCAAGATTGTGATAGTAATATTCTTTCGAAGTTACAAACATTCTTGTTAGGTAATGCTAAAGCTAATAATGATTGCCTATTTCGTTTAATTGTAAATCAAGAAGCTTTAGGGTTAAATAGATTACTTGGTAGATTAATTAATCAGTATGATATTATTGACTCAATTGCTCAGCATAATCATTTATCTTTAAATTCTATTTTGGATGTTATGGATATTGTTCGTACTGGATTTTTCTCTTTAAAACCTAATGAAGAAGATATTATGTTGACTACAATTGCGAAAATTATTTCTTCTAAAGAGTATTGCAATGCTGATGATACTTATATTTTAAATGGTATTTTAAAATTACATGTTGACAGGAAGAAAAAAGTTTACGCATCTATTCCTACAGTAAAGGGAGAATATAAGAATTATTCTTATCAAGTTGTACCTTTTGATGCGGAATATTTATTATCAGCCGGGGTTACAGCACAAAACTGTTTAAGAATTTCTGGCCTTGGAGAAGATTTTTTTCGTTATTGTTTAACAAGTAATCAAGCTGTTATGATGTATCTTACAAATAAAGAAACAGAGGATGTTTATGTTTGCCCAATTATACGTAGTGGTAATGGTATTCATTGTAATGGTATTGATCCAGTGATGGATGATTCTCAAGAAGATGATGTAATCGAGACTTTCTCTGTTGCAATGAGAGAAATATTAGCTATTAGTGAAAAAGAGAGCAGAACTGATGAAAAAATTGAAGTTGCTACTATGGCTGATTTACATTTAAAGAAGTACTTTAAAGAGCATTCTTTTGAAAGCTATCAATTAGATGTTGCTATCCCTATCGATTATAATTGCTATACAGATTATAATAAAGTAAAAATAGAGCATTATGTTATGGCTAAAAGTAATACTTATCATGATAAAAAATATTATGTTTCTAAGGATAAGTTTTATCAAGAACGTGGTAAAAATTATGAGTTTGATATTGCAAAAGAATATGATCAAGAAAGATTATCTAAGATTGTAAATTCTATTGCTTATTCTGCTATAGATTTTAAAAATATTTCTGAAGATAAAAAGAATCATGAAAAAAGAATGTTTAAACCCGTTGATGTTAGTTCTTTTCAATATATTGTTGGTAATAAGGATTGGTATATTGCAATTGATAATCAATTTAATGTTCTTGCTAACTTATTACCATATGACGATAGAGCAAAAAAAGATTATTTAAAATATTTAAGTAAAATTCCTTCTGTTTTAGAAGAGATTACAAGTGAGGAAAAAGAGTATGGAAATGATAGGAACAATTCAAAAAAGAATAAATAATTCTAGTGGTTATATATTAGGAGAAGATGGAAAACTTTATCTTTATTTTCTTTATGATTTTTTAGATAACGAAAATTATCCTCTTGGTACTAAAGTTTTATTTAAAAATGAAGAAGAAAATAAAATTTTAAGAGCTACTTATATTTCAAAATATCATGGAGAAGATAAATAATACTCTGTTGCAACCAAGAATTTACAAAAAACAACTGAAAATTGGTAGTGTGCAACCGGTTAACATTGTAAGATTTTTTTCGAGGTGATGAAAAGGTGAAGTTTGGTGAAAACTTACAGAAGTTGAGAAAAGAACAAGGAATTTCTCAAGAACAATTAGCAGAAAAATTGGGTGTTACTAGACAGTCTGTTTCTAAATGGGAGTCAGGAAGTAGTTACCCGGAGATGGATAAGATTGTTGCATTATGTAATCTTTTCCATTGTGATATGGATGTTTTAATTAATAAGGATGTAACGGAAGAAAGGCAAAGAAAAGATGCTAGTAGTGTTATTAAGAGTGCTTTTCAAAGTATATGTGATTATGTAAAGAAAACAATTTTTGTTTTTGAACACAAAACTATGAAAGAATTAATTAAAATGGTTGCTCAAATATTGATTATTATTTGTGTGATTTTGTGTTTCGCAATTCCTTTTGTTATTTTGAAAGAAATTGTTATTAGTTTGTTTTATACAGGTGATAATGTATTTAGTCTTTTCTTTTCTAAATTCTTTGAATTTATTTTTAATGCTGGATACGCTATTTTAGCGATTGCTGCTTTCCTTTATATTTTTAAGATTAAGTTCTTAGATAGTGAAGAAATTGTCGAAGTAGTAGAAGAAAGTGATGAAAGTAAAGAAGTAGAAAATTCTGATGATAAAGAAGTAGCAGAAAATAAACCTAAAAAAGTGAAAGTTATTAAAAATAATTCTTCTGGTTTTAGTTTATTAGATTTATTTACAAAAGCAATTACTATTTGTATTAAATGTATTTTATTTTTCTTGTTGATTCCTGTTGTGATTGGAACCATTTTTGGAATTGTCGCTTTGGTAGTATTACTTGCCGTAATGTTTCAAGGTGTCTTTCTATTTGGACCTATCTTATTATTGATAGGAATTATTGTATTTGCTATTGTCTTAATAGAAGTTATTTTAGATTTTATCTTTAATTTAAAATTTAGTAAGAGAAGAATTATTATTACTATTATTAGTTCTATTGTTGTTAGTTCTATTGGAATTGGTCTATCTGTTTGGTATTTTTTAAATCTTAATGTTATTGATGATGTTCCAAAGGGATTTAAAACACAGACAGAAGAGAAGGTTTATCCTATGAGTGATGATCTTTCTATTCAATATTATGATTATTACAATACGGAATTTATTGAAGATGAAAGCTTGCAAGATCAAGTACGTGTACAGATTGAATATTATCCTAGTATTAATCATGTTCAGTTAGAAGAAGTGAATGATTCTGTTTTCTTAGATTTTTATGAAGTAAATAGTATTTCTCTTAAAAAGATTACTAATTGTGTTATAGATGATTTGAAAAATGGAGAAGTTCATAATTATAATGAACTTGGTAGAGTTAAGATGAGAGTTACTTCGAGTAAAGAAAATTTAGAGAAAATTAATCGTGAATGGGATTATTAAAAAAGCTTTGATAGCTTTTTTTCTTTTTGTGTTGCATTCGCAACACTTTTATTTTTTAGTTTCATGATATAGTTAATTAGGAGGTAATAAGATATGGCAAAGATAGATGTTGATTATATTAATACAAAGTTATTAGAGAAGGGAGACCTGCCATTTAAACTTGCTGATTTAGAGTATCCTGAAGTTAGAACGGATGGTCATCATTTATTAGATAAGAATGGTAATTCTGTTGGTACAAAAGGTGATATGTATGCGAAAGTGATGATGGATAAGTTACTTAGAGAAGGTTGTTATGATATGGATCCTCGTCCTAAGTATGAAACAGATGGAAAACCTGCAAATACATTATCTTTGAATAATCCAGGTTTATTTACTTATGATATTTCTAAGGGTGAATCTCCTATGATGACTCTTAGACCAATTGCTGTAAAGAAGAGTATTGGTGAAGTGTTTTGGATTTATCAAGATGCTACTACAGATTTAGATGTTTTAAAAGATAAATATGGTGTTACTTGGTGGGATGAATGGGACTTAAAAGATAAAGATGGGAATTGTTTACGAAACATTGGTTCTACTTATGGTTCTATTATTTCTCATTATGATCAGATGAAAAAATTAATTCAGGATTTAAAAGAAAATCCAGATGGCAGACGTCATATTATTGATATGTGGCAGTTTGAAGATTTTAAAAAACCACATGGATTAAAACCTTGTGCATATTCTACAGTTTGGAATGTCAGACATGGTAGAGATGGTGTTGATTATCTAGATATGAAATTAATTCAAAGGTCTAGTGATTTCTTAGTTGCCGGATGCATTAATCAAATGCAATATTTGGCTTTGATGCAAATGGTTAGTCAAGTATTGGGATATACTCCTGGTACTTTTACTTGGGATGTTCAAAATATTCAAATTTATGATAGACATATTAACCAAGCTATTGAGTTGTTAAGACGAGAGCCTATTTCTTGTATTGATGGAAATTATCGTGAACCATATATTGAGTTAAATAATGATATTAATGATTTTTATTCTTTTACTTTAGATGATATTCATGTTATGAATTATCCTAGAGAGTTGATTAAGAAGAAAAATCCACAATTAAAATTTGATAAAGGAGTTTAATTATGAAAAATATTACTATGATAGCAGCGATTGGTAAAAATTATGAGTTGGGTAAGAATAATCAGTTGCTATGGCATTTAAAAGGCGATATGAAGTTCTTTAAAGAAATGACGATGCATAAACCAATTATTATGGGGCGAAAGACGTTAGAGTCTTTACCAGGTCTTTTACCGGGTCGAAAACATTTAGTTTTAACTAGTCAAAATTTAGATTTACCTGATCAAGTATTGGTTTTTCATTCTCTTTCTTCACTATTAAACTATATTAGTAGATATCCAGATGAAGTTATGGTGATTGGGGGAGCTAGTGTCTATCAAGAAATGCTTCCTTATTCACAAAAAATGTTATTAACAGAAATTGATGATACGAAGGATGCAGATAGTTATTTTCCAAGATTTAATCAAGAAGATTGGTCTCGGAAAGTTCTTTTTGAGCGAGAAGAAAATAATATTAAATATAAACATTTAGTTTATAAAAGAAAATAAAAAATACGATAATTGTTACCGTATTTTTTTTTAAAATATCATTGTGTGTAAGATTCTGTCTGTGTTTTTAAAGTTTACTTTGGCTATTTCTTTTAGTTTTTCTTCGCCATATTTTTCAACAATTTCTTCACCAATTTTATCTACATCTTTACCAGCACCTTTAGGAAGTGGAATGTGAAGGGAATCTGATAATTTATCAAATTCTTTTAGAAAGATATATCTACTGATAATAGAAGCAGACGCAACAGCTAAATTTTTATCTTCGGCTTTTGTCATAAAAGTGATGTTTCTTTGAATATTTGGGATACCTTTTAAATATTCATAATATCTATTTTCTCTAGCAAATTCATCTACTACAATATAGTCAACTTTAGGTTTTTCTTCTTCCATTATCTGATATAAAACTTTATTATGAAGAATTGCTTTTATTTTATTCATATTAATATCTTTGGTATATTTTTCATTATATTCTTTATTTGTTAAAATCATACTGCGATATTTAACTATTTTAATTAATTCTGGTGTCATTTTTTTGATTTTTTCATCCGTTATTTTTTTAGAATCTCCAACACCTAATTTTTCTAGTTTTTCTACATCTTCTTTTTTCACATAGGCTGCTGTTACAACAATTGGACCAAAGTAGTCACCAGTTCCTACTTCATCTGATCCTACAGAGGAACAGTTATGATATTTTTTATTTATTTTCTTTTCTTCTTCTTTTTTTTCTTTAGTATTATCTAGAACTGTTGTCCACATAGCAGCATCAACATCAGCACTAGTACCTTGAAACATAGCTTTTCCAGATTCATATAAAGTAATAACAGTATCTTCTTCTTGAGCTTGAAAAATGGCATAAGGTATTTTTTTGTCTCTTACTTTATCTTTATAATAATCAATCATTTTTTTCTTAGTTTCTTCATTTACTTTAATAACGATGTTCATTTTTTCACCTCAAAAATATTATAGCATAATTCATAAAAAACGTTTATAATAAAATAGTAAGGAGTTGAAGTTATGAATATATTAGATATTGCTATTGTATTTATATTAATTATGTCTGCTATTGTAGGATTTAAAAGGGGAGCTATTAAAGAAATTGTTTCTTTAGTTGGTATTATCATTATATTTATTATTGCCTTTTCTTTTAAAGGAGTGATTGGTAATGTTATGTGTAAATGGTTGCCATTTTTTAACTTTGCTGGTAATTTAGAAGGAATTAAAGTACTTAATATTTTGCTATATCAGTTACTTGCATTTTTAATTATTTATAGTTTATTATTTAGTATTTATATGATTATAGTTAAAATATCAGGTATTATTCAAAAATTAGTTCATATGACTATTATTTTATGGTTACCTTCTAAAGCAATTGGAGCAGTTGTTGCTTTTATTACTGGTTATGTCATGGTATTTGTTGTGTTGCTTGCGTTACTTATTCCTTTAAAACATTTAGATATTTTTGCAGAAAGCAAGCTTGCTAATTACATGATTTATGAAACACCTGTTCTTGCATCTAGTTCTAAAAATATTAGTGATTCTATTAATGAAATTTACGAGTTAGGTAATGATTTATCCAATGGTAATATAAGTAAGAATGAAGCTAATTTAGAGACTATGAATATCTTATTAAAATATAAAGTTGTTAGTCCAAAAACGGCTAGACAATTGGTTGTATTAGATAAATTAGATGGTATTCATGGTTTAGATAAAATTATTGATGAGTATGAATAAGATATGTTAAAATAAAAAAGAAAGGAAGAAGATTATGAATTATATAAAAAGTGAAAAAGAATTTGATGAAGCTATTAAAGGAGATAAAGTTATTGTTGACTTTTATGCTGAATGGTGTGGACCATGTAAAATGTTAAGTCCAATCCTAGAAAAAGTTACTAATGATATGCAACTTACTACTTATAAAGTTAATGTTGATGAAGTAGAGAGTGTTGCTAGAAGATATGGAATTATGTCTATTCCAACTGTTCTTATTTTCTCTAAAGGAGAGGTTGTTAGAAAGAGTGTTGGATATATGGATGAAGAAGAGTTGAAAGAGTTTGTAAAATAACTCTTTTTATTTTGTATGTTTCTATGATATACTAAATTTGTAAATAGGAAGAAATAGGAGGCAATAAATGAAATACGTCTATTTATTTACTGAAGGTAACGCAGATATGAGAAACCTTCTAGGTGGTAAAGGTGCTAATTTAGCAGAAATGACTAATATTGGTTTACCAGTACCACAAGGCTTCACAATAACTACTGAAGCATGTACTCAATATTATGAAGATAATCGTGAAATTAACGATGAGATTCAAAAACAAATTAATGAGTACATTGGTAAATTAGAGGAAATTACAGGAAAGAAATTTGGAGATAAAGAAAATCCATTATTAGTTTCTGTTAGATCTGGTGCTAGAGCATCTATGCCTGGTATGATGGATACTATTCTTAATTTAGGATTAAATGAAGAAGTAGTAGATACTTTAGCTAAAAAGTCTGGAAATCCTAGATGGGCTTGGGATTGTTATAGACGATTTATTCAAATGTATTCTGATGTAGTTATGGAAGTAGGTAAGAAATACTTTGAAGAGTTAATTGACAAAATGAAAGCTAAAAAAGGTGTTAAACAAGATGTTGATCTTGATGCTGATGATTTAAAGGAATTAGCTCGTCAATTTAAAGCTGAGTACAAAGCTAAAATTGGAAAAGATTTCCCTACAGATCCAAAAGAACAATTGATGGGAGCTGTTAAAGCTGTATTCCGTTCTTGGGATAATCCTCGTGCTAATGTCTATAGAAGAGATAATGACATACCTTATTCTTGGGGTACTGCAGTTAATGTTCAATCTATGGCATTTGGTAATATGGGTGATGATTGTGGTACTGGTGTTGCATTTACAAGAGATCCTGCAACTGGTGCTAAAGGATTATTTGGTGAATTTTTAACTAATGCTCAAGGAGAGGATGTAGTTGCTGGGGTTCGTACACCAATGCATATTTCTGAAATGGAAGAGAAATTCCCAGAAGCTTTTAAAGAGTTTAAAAAGGTTTGTAAAATTCTAGAAGAACATTATCGTGATATGCAAGATATGGAATTTACTGTTGAACATGGTAAATTATATATGCTTCAAACTAGAAATGGTAAGAGAACTGCTCAAGCTGCTTTAAAAATTGCTTGTGATTTAGTTGATGAAGGAATGCGTACTGAAGAAGAAGCAGTATTAATGATTGATCCTAGAAATTTGGATACATTATTACATCCACAATTTGATGCTAAAAAATTAAAAGAAGCTAAACCTATTGGTAAAGGTTTAGGAGCATCTCCTGGAGCTGCTAGTGGTAAAATTGTATTTACTGCTGAAGATGCTGAAAAACAAGGTATTGGTGGTAAAGGAGAAAAAGTTGTTTTAGTTCGACTTGAAACTTCTCCTGAAGATATTACTGGAATGAAAGCTTCTCAAGGAATTCTTACTGTACGTGGTGGTATGACATCTCATGCTGCAGTTGTTGCTCGTGGTATGGGTACATGTTGTGTCTCTGGCTGTGGAGATATTCAAATGAATG
>CALVSS010000049.1 GCA_944359095.1 uncultured Bacilli bacterium
TTTGTATAATATATAATAAAAGAGCAATCAAACCTTGATTACTCTTTACTTTTGCGTGTCATAGTCTGAATAGTTACTTTTTTATTTTTTTACTTTATTTAGTGGAGGTATCTAGTCTTTTAAATTCCTTTTAGATCTAGGGTTTCCAATGATTTTTAATGATGCTGGTGCAACGATGGATTTTCCGAATTTTTGATTAATATTGTCTATTGTCTTTTGAATTTCTTCTTCTTTTTCGTCTTCTTCACTATTTTCTTCAAATAAAGTTAATTGTCTTTCTTTCGTTGCTGATAAATCAGATAGGCGGACTCCTATTAATCTGATGGCGTCTTTTCGATAGCTTTTTTCAAATATTTCTATTGCTAATTTATAAATTTCTTTAGTACTATTTGTTGGGTAATTTAATTTAGCTTGAGCAGAATAACTTTGAAAATCTTTATTCTTATATATTACTGCTACTGTTTTAGCGTATTGCTTTTGCTTTCTTAATTCCCTGGTAACATCTTCTGTCTGTCTAAATAAAATGTCTTTTAACTTTTCTTCATCGGTATAATCATAATTTAATGTTTCAGTTGTTGATATACTGGTTGTTTTACTACTTCTTGGCTCTACTTTACTATTATCGATTCCCCAGGCTGCTTCTTTTAAATGTTTGGCTTGATTCTTAAAATGTCTTTCTAAAAGTTTCTCATTGGCAAAAGCTAAATCTTTAATTGTATAAATATTTAATTTATTTAACTCTTCCTTGGTTCTCTTACCCACCATAAATAAATCTCCAACATCTAAAGGCCATAGTTTTTGTTCTATTTCATTTTTTAAAAGGGTATGTACTTTATCTGGCTTTTCAAAATCTGATGCCATTTTTGCACATAGTTTATTATTACCAATTCCAATATTTACTGTAAAGCCAAATTTAGTCTTGATATCCTCTTTGATTTTTAAAGCTAATTGATAATAATCTTTATATAAATAATTGGTACCTGTCATATCTAAAAAGCATTCATCGATAGAAAATTTTTCTAACAATGGGGAATACTGAGATAAATATTCAAACATATTTTTTGATTGTTGATAATACCAACGGTGGTTAGGTGGAAAAATTTGTAAATTTGGACATTTTTTCTTAGCTTGATAAATTGTTTCTGCGGTTTTTATTCCCATTTTTTTAGCTACTGGGGATTTAGCTAGCACAATTCCTTTTCTTTCTGTTGCAGATCCTCCAATGATAGATGGAATTTTTCTTATGTCTTTTTTATATCCTTTTTTTAAGAGTAAAACTGCTGTCCAAGATAAAAAGGCATTATTTACATCAATATGAAATATTAATCTTTCCTTCATATATCTTCTCTCTTTCATCCTTATTATATAAGACTTTGGTTTTTGTTGCAATCGAACAACCTACTTTTTAGAATAATTGTTTATGCCTTTTATCATACTAAATTTAGGTGATAATATGGATTATCAAGAAAGAAAACTTTGTGAACAGTATTTTAAAAAATTAGTTATTAAACGAATACGTAAATTAAGAATTTCTCATGGCCTTACGCAGGCACAGCTTGCAGAAGCGATTGATGTATCGCATGAATATATTCGGTCTCTTGAATCAGAAAAAGGTAAAAATTCTTTCTCTGCTTTTACTATTTGGAGAATTTCTAAAGTTTTAAATGTTAGTTTAGATTATCTACTAGATTTTGATTTAGAAAAAATACGAAAAAAACAATGTAGAGAGTAACTCTTTTACATTGCTTTATTTTTCAATTAAACTTTCTCCTGTCATTTCTTGAGGCTTTTCTAAATTCATTAAATCTAGTATTGTTGGAGCAATATCCCCTAATTTACCTGGATGTAATTTTAATCCTTTTTCTGTAATGATAAAAGGAACGGGATTGGTTGTGTGTGATGTTATTACATTGTCGTTATCATCTAACATTTCTTCACAGTTACCATGATCTGCTGTTACAATTAAAATTCCACCTAACTCCATAACTTTATCATATATCTTTTTTAAATCTTTATCTATTGTTTCTACTGCCTTAATTGCTGCTTCTAAAACTCCTGTGTGCCCTACCATATCTCCATTAGCAAAATTTAGTATTACTAAATCGGTATTAGGCAACTCTTTTAATAGTTTTTCTGTTACTTCATCAGCACTCATCTCTGGTTTTAAATCATAGGTAGCCACTTTAGGTGATGGAACTAATATTTTCTTTTCTTTATTATAATCTACTTCTTTTCCACCATCAAAGAAGAATGTAACATGAGCATACTTTTCTGTTTCAGCTATTCTTAACTGAGATAAATTATTTTTCTCAATATATTCCCCTAAAATATTTGTTAATTTAGGATCATCAAATGCATGAGGCGCTTTTACCGTGTGAACTACTGGCATCATTGTTACTGTTTTTACATTAGTAAACTTTTTTGTATCCATTTCTATTTCATCTGGATTGGTGATTGCTGTAAACAATTCACGAAGTCTATCTTTTCTAAAATTAAAAGCAATAACTCCATCATTTTCTTCTAGATTTCCATGTTCTGTAAATTTTGCTGGTAGGAAAAATTCATCGGTAATATTTTCCTGATAACTTTTTTCAATATATTCTTTAGGAGATTTTTGAACATCTCCTAAATTATTTACAATTACATCATAAGCTTTTTTTAATCTGTCAAAATTATTATCACGGTCCATAGCATAATATCTTCCAGAAATAGAAGCAATGGTTCCAATTCCTAATTCTTTTAATTTTTTTTCAACTCTTTCTATATATATATAAGCACTTTTAGGGGGAACATCACGTCCATCAGTAAATAGGTGTAAATAAACGTTATCTACTTTTTCTATTTTACACATTTCTAATAAAGCTAATAAGTGATTAATATGTGAATGAACTCCTCCATCACTTACAAGTCCCATTAAATGTAGTTTAGAGTCATTTTCTTTTACATGAAGCATTACTTTTTTTATTTCTTCATTTTGAAAAAATTCTTTATCTTCGATAGATTTATTAATTAATTCTAGTGGCTGGTATACTATTCTTCCTGCTCCAATATTCATATGACCAACTTCACTATTTCCCATTTGTCCTTTTGGAAGTCCTACTAATTGTCCTGAAGCTGTTAGCTTGGTATGAGGATACGTATTCCATAATTCATTAAAAGTCGGATTGTTTGCTAACTTTACGGCATTACCATGTTCCTCTTCTCTAAGACCATAACCATCTAAAATTGTTAATACAATTGGTTTTTTCATTCTATCTCTCCTTACATTCTAGTATCATTTAAACAAAACATTGCGTAAATCGGAATATATCTTACTTCTTTTTTGGTTGCAAAATTATTTTCTGTAACACGATAAGCTTCGGTTACTGTAAATTTTTTCATAAATACAGATAATGATTTAGCTTTGGAATCTGATCTTGTGATTAATTCTATTGGTATAATTTTACCCATTCTATTTTGAATTACAAAATTTACTTCAGCTTTTCCTTCAGATTGATAATAATAAAGGGCATATCCTGCTTCCGCTAGAGCTTTTGCAATACTATTTTCATATAAAATTTCTTTTATTTTTTCATCACTTAGTAATTGTTTCAAAGTTACGTGTAACATAGAAAATAATAAGCCATTATCTGGTACATATAGTTTAAAACTTTCTGTTTCTCGACAACTACTTAGAGGTGACTTTACTGTTGATATTTTATAACTCCTATAAACAACTTGGTTATTTACTAGGAAATTGATTGTACTTTCATATTCTTTTGCTCGTCTGCCTGTTCCAATAATCCCATATTGGAATTTTTTGTTTTCTTTTTTTAGTTGTTCTGGAAGTGATTTTATTACCTCTATTCCTCTTGGAATATCTATTAAGTTTTTACAGGATAATAATTCTCTTTCGTATACTTCAATAATTTTTTGCTTTATAATATCTAACTCTTGTTCACTTTTTCCTGCTAGACTAGCTTCTACCACTTCTGGTAGGCCTCCTGTCATTAAATACTCTTGGAATAATTCTAAAGCCAACTTATGAAATGGACAAGTCTTGTGTTTATTAAAAGATTCTCTAATTAATTCAGCTAAGGCATTTTCTCCTTTGGCCCATAAAAATTCTTCATAATCCATTTCATTCATACCTTTAAATTGTAATTCTTCACCTTTAAATAAATTTAATTTTTCTTTTCGAGAAGTAATTGCGATAATGTGGTATTTACTGTGTTCACTTCCAAATAGTTTAAACCCTTTTACAATTTCAACACTATTTACGTTATCAAATATTAATAAGGTATCTTCTGGTAGGATTGTCTCTCCTGATATCAACGATAAATTTAATATAAGACGATCTGTTGATTTTTCTTTTTTGAATAGTTCTTCTAATGATTTGTTATTATTGGTATTAAAATATATTGTGTTTTTATAATTTTTCTTACCAAACATTAAGGCAGAATAACTTTTTCCAACTTGTTTTGGTCCATATAGAATTAATGGCTTTCTAATGATATCTTTTTGCCACTTTTGTAAAAATTTTTCTATTTTACGTTCCATAATTTGTATCCTCCTTACATATTTTATAAATTAAGTATACTTTTTTTCTTATAGAAAGTCAAATTATATTTCTATCTTTTGTTTGTCTTTTTCTTATATTAACAATAAAAAAATAGGTTTTATCAACCTATTCTTTACTTTACAATGTATACACTATTTCCAAACATAGAGTTACTTGTTGTTTGTGATGTTGTATTTGTTAATTGTTGAAATGTCATTGCGGAAAGAAGTATGATTCCTACAATTACACTAATTACATATGTTGAAACTAATGTTAGTGATTGGGAATATGCTAATCTTTCTTCTTTTGCTTCTAAAATATCGACATATGCTTGGCTTAATAATACAAAGAATGTTATGGTTGCTAAAATGGCAATTAGAATAGCTAATTTATATGAGATAAAGCTTGCTAGAATACCAATTACCATAACTATTGTTGATAATGGAGAAGCAACACCTGCTGCTGTTAAATAATCTCCAAATGTTCCTTTTCCTTTAAATATTTTTCCTACAAATAATCTTGAAATACTAATTAAAATTAAATATCCTATAGCTAAACTGATTACATTAGAAATAAACATACCGAAGAATGGAAGAGAAGTCCTTTGAAACACTTCGATTTCTTCTCCAGTTAATGCTGCTAATCCTTGAAGTTTATTACTAATGTCTTCTAAAATACCATTATATGTATTATTAATTAAGAAATAACCAAATATTCCAAAGATAACTGCATTGATTAAAATTAGGCATAATCCTAAAGTAATATTTTTTTCTTTATATTTTACCATTGTTTGATATGGTTTTTTCCATACATTCTTATATATATCTGTGATAGAGGCAACTACTTCATTTGTGGAAGTTTCTTCTTCCTCTACTTCTACTTTTTCTTGCTTTTTTTCTTCTTTTAATGAACAACTACATGGTTTTCCATCTACTAGTGGTTTTCCACATTTCGTACAAAACTTTGCCATATTTTACTCCTTTCCTTATCTTAAATAAGTTTGTTGACTACTATTTCTTAATGTGCTTGCTGTTTGTGAGGTTTGTGTATTATACATAGTCATTCCAGTAATTATTATACTTAAGACTAACATTAAGGTAACCGTAATCACATAACCTACTACTGGTACAAATAAACCAAGAATAGATGTATATACTGATTGATCTTTTGTTGTCTTAGATAATTTCATATATCCTTGATGTAGATGTACAAAGAATATAATTGCAAAAAATGTAAATATTAATATTCCTAAGAAAATATTTAGATAAGATCCTACAATTGAAATTAGATATCCTATTGTTAAGAATACTTCACAAATTCCTACTAATACTACTATTTTTTTGATATTCATTTTCTTTTTAAATACTTGTGTATGCATAATATACATTATTACAATAGTAATCACTGATACTAAAGCCATACAAATACCAAATGATAATCCAATATTGGTATTAATTTTTATAGGGACTCCAAGTTTTGATATTTCTTGTGTTGCTGTTTGAATAAAGGTTTGGATGTTTCCTAAATTTAGGCCAATTTTCTTTAAACAATTAGCTGTAAAAATATGTGTAAAAATTCCAAATACTATAGCATTTAAAGCAATGGATATGATTGCTAAATTAAAGTAGCTAGTATTAAGATACTTTTCTATAGTTGCTACTGGCTTTTTAAACATTCCTTTTACAATATCTAAATAATCGTTTAATATATTCCCCAATTGAGAAGATTCTTCTTCCTCTTCTACTTCTACTTCTACTTTCTTTTCTTCTCTTGGTTCTTCTTTAGTATGTTCTTTTGAACAATCACATGGTTTTCCATCTACTAGTGGTTTTCCACATTTCGTACAAAACTTTGCCATTTTCTCACTTCTCCTTTATTAAAAACTATGTAAACCAGATACATCTACTAATTTGTATCCATCTTCATATGTATAATATAAAGTATAGTAACCACTTCTTGTTCTATCGCTTGGTGTACTACTAGAATCAGATTTTCTTTGTACATCATATGTGTAACTTATATATACTCTTACACCATATAAATAATCATCGCCAAGATATATTGAATATAATCTTGTTGACTTTATATTATAATTTGAGATTTTATAGCTACTATCTTCAATATCTTCTAATGAATCATTATATTCTTCTTCTAAATCATCAAGACTTAGTTTTTTAGAAAAATTATTTTTAATTTCCTTAAATTCTTTTCCTTCTATTACTGCATTTATTATCGTTTTATAATCTTTTTCTGCCTGATTTGTTAGTGTTTCTTGTTGTTTTTCAGAAAAGTCTGATTTTGTAATGCTTAACTGATAAGATGAACTATAAGAAGATGGAACGATATCTTTTTCTATTTTTAGTCCATCTGGCAATTCAAAAGTTACCTTTGTTGTTGTTTTTAAAACTTCAGGTAATTTATAATAGATAAAATTTTCTTTACTTGTTTTTTTATTATCATCTATATATTTATTACCAACTACAACATTTCCATAAGTTATTTTAGTATCTTTTGGTACTCCAAGATAATAATCTTCTACAGTATCAAAAGTTAATATTGTTTCATCATCAATTTGCCAATTATCAAAAAATAAGTATTGCTTTCCTGGTGCTTTTGTTAATTTAATACTTAAACTATCTGTAGATGGTGTTAGATTATCTGATAATTCTGATGAATTAAATGTTACTTTAGCATTTAATCCGGCATTTTCATAAACAACATTTCCAATTGTTATACTTCCTAACATATTTTTTTCAGTAATTTCTTTTTTCATTGCTTCTACATATGCATCTTTACTCATAAATGGAGAAGCATTATCAGATTTTATTAAATTATATAAAGTATTATAATCTTGTTGGTTAATTGCTGTTAAATACTTTTCAACAAGTGTTTTAGGACTTGCTTTTTGTTCTAATACTTTATACCCTATAAATAATCCTACTACTAATATAGCTACTACTGCGATTATAATTTTATTCTTTTTATTTAGTTTTTTTAGATTCTTTTTCTTTCCTGTTTTCTTTTCTTTCACAGGTTCTTCTTTTACTTCTCTTAACTTTGCCCCACATTCTTCGCAAAAAACTGCATCTTTGTTATTCTTTGCTCCACATTCTCCGCAAAACATTCTCTCACTCCTTTACTATTTTGCTTAGATATACTCTTAATCACCCCTTTTTTGAATGAGTCTCACTCAATACTTTTTATATTATTTATTCTAACATAATTTTTTTTATGATTCTAGACTAGTATTTATTTTTTCTTATATCTATATACTATTCTTGTTTCTACTCCTGTTTTATCATTGGCTGTTATTTTGTTATCTTGCCAATTACTCCAGTTTGTCCATCTTTCATAATAATACGTGGTTGTTGTTTGATTTTCTTTATACCATACTTGGTATAGTTGAACACATGAGGAAACATAATCTTCTGTCACCATATTGGAATAAGGACACATACTTCCTTTTATAGTACTTCCTGGTTGAGCATAAACATAGATATCTTTTGTATAAGAATGAGTTTCATAGCCACTAGGGCAACCAGTTTGTGGATTATATACGGAAGCTGTCCATCTATTATTTTCTTTCTTTGCACAGTGAATATATTTTACTCTGTATTTATGTGGTGTTGCATAACTAATAATATATTTAGAGTTGTTTTTCATTGTATTATATTGATTTTCCTCTACATATTCCATTCCATGGTCAATTACTGTTGTATTGTTTTTTTGATCTACTAGATTCCATCCAGATAATGGAGATTGGGAAGTTGTTGTTTCTTTCGTTCTTGAACGATATTGTGTCTTCTTATCTATTTCATATTTTTGAGAAGTTATGCCTTTTGGTAGGGATGTCATCCAATCTGACCAACTACTTTCTGATTCATTTTTATCATCTTTTTTGTCTTCTTCCATTTCTTCTGGTTCATCTTCATTATCTTCTATTTTCTTAGCATAAGTTAAAATAATTGTACTACCTTTTACTATTTTCTTAGGATTGGATGCTTTTTGTTTAAAAACAATATTATCATTATAATCTTTAGTTTCTTCCTCCTTTAATGAAACATTAAATCCTAACTTTATTAAAATTTCTCTAGCTTCTTCTTTATCCATACCAATTACATTAGGCATTTTTACTTCTTCTTTAGATACATATACTTTAATAATAATTGTCGTATTCTTTTTAACTTTTTTATCGGCAATATTTTGATCGTATACTTTTCCATATTCCTTTTTGGTTTCATCAACCGTTTCTTCTATTTTTACAGTTAACTCTTTTTTTGTTAATTTGTCATATGCTTTTGAAGAAGTCATTCCTATTACATTTGGTAC
>CALVSS010000050.1 GCA_944359095.1 uncultured Bacilli bacterium
CTTCCTTTTTACTTCTTTTTTTTTTTTTTACATCCTTTCTTATTATGTAGTAATAATTATATCAGATTTTCTTTGCGAAGAAATTTACTCTTTTTTGCTGAAAGAAAACAAAAATATGGAAAATTGTTCTAAATAATGATAAACTAATAGAGTAGAATAAAGGGGAGAAGAAAATGAAATTAGATGGAAAAGTTGCTATTGTAACAGGTGGAGCCATGGGAAATGGTTTAGGTATTGTAAAAGTATTTTTAAAGTATGGAGCAGATGTTATCATTATTGATTATTCCGATAAATTACAAGAAACATTACAAAGTTTAAAAAATCCCAAAGTTATGGGTTATAAAGTGGATATTAGAGATAAGAGAATGTTAGTAGCAGTTGTAAATGATATTATTGCTAAAAAAGGAAAAATTGATATTTTAGTAAATAATGCTGGTATTGCTAAATTAGTACCATTTACAGAAATGACAGACGAAGTAAGAGATAGTCATTTTGATATTAATATAAAAGGTACTTGGAATATGACTCAAGCAGTTGTTCCATACATGATAAAAAATAATTATGGAAAAATAGTAAATTTATCAAGTGTTACAGGGCCAATGGTTGCTGATGCCGGTGAAGTCGCTTATGCTACAACAAAAGCTGCTGTTTTAGGATTTACAAAAAGTCTTGCTATGGAACTAGTAAAAAATAATATTAATGTAAATGCTATTATGCCAGGCTATATTATGACACCAATGGTAGAAGGAATCGCCAAAGATACGAATGCTACTAATCCACAAAGTGTAGTAAATGGAATTGCCAGTGGCATTCCTATGGGACGTTTAGGAACAATAGAAGAACTAGGAGAACTAGCAGCCTTTTTAGCTAGTGATGAATCAACTTATATTACAGGTCAAGGTATTGTAATTGATGGAGCATCCACCCTTCCAGAAACGAAAAGCGTAGGAGTATAAAGACACAAAATGTGTCTTTTTTTTGACTCAACGGATAGTTTGTTGTAAAAAAGAAAGTAAAAAGATATAATGATGCCAAGTAGGTGATAATATGGACTGTAAAAAGACAGGAGAACTAATAAAAAAATTACGAATAGAAAAAAAGATGACGCAAAAAGACTTGGCAGAAAAGTTGAATATAACCGATAGAGCAATATCAAAGTGGGAAAGAGGTCTAGGAGCCCCAGATATATCTTTACTAAAAGAAATAAGTGAAATACTAGGCGTTTCTATTAATGAAATTTTAGTAGGTGAAAGAATAAAAGAAAATATGGATAATATGACATATGAAAGTATAAACTTAAATAAAGAGAAAACACCAAAACAAAAAATAGGATTAACAATAATAGCAAGTCTATTAATACTAACAACTTTTCTTATAAACTATTCTTTCATTACACTTAACTTAAGATTAGATTACATCTGTATTATCTATGCATTTCTTTTTCTTTCTCTAATAATTTATTTGAAAACAAGTAATAATCAAACCTTAAAAAAGAAATTCGTGTTACTATTTACTATTTTTTATATAACAAGTATCGTTACCTATATTTTCTATACAGGTATTATGTATCGACAAAATAATTTAATTGATATAAGAAACGGGATAGAAATCGTTCCATTTCTACCAATCATAAATAAAATAAGTATGACATTAAATGGAACACAGACAATTTGGAGTTTATTTGATTATGTCATTGTAGATTTTTGTATGCTACTACCTTGTTCTTTATGCATTCCATATTTATATCAAAAACACTTTTCACTAAAAAAATATTTTCTAATAATGTTAATACTAATTATAGGAAAAGAAATAATACAATTAATTACTAATCAAGGTGTATTTGATATCAATGATATAATATTAAATTTTTTAGGTGTAGTTGTTTCATATTATTTCTTTAAAAAATTAAAATTATTTTATATAATAAGTAAAAGGTGATTTATATGAGTAAAATAACAATACCAAAATATACAGTAGGAGAAGAAATTATCAATTCAATATCTCATGGACTAGGGGTATTACTAGGGATTACAGCCTTAGTATTAACAGTTGTATTTTCTGTAAAAAATCATAATACGATAGGAGTAGTTTCTTCTTGTATTTATGGATCAACAATGATTATCATGTATTTGATTAGCTGCCTATATCATGCTTTAAGTCCTAAATTAAAAGCAAAAAAAGTATTCCGAGTTTTAGATCACTGTGATATCTATTTGTTTATTGCAGGCTGTTATACACCATATTGTTTAAGTTTAATAGGGGGAGGAACAGGATGGATTATTTTTGGAATTATATGGGCATCTGCCATTGTTGGAGTTTTATTAAATGCGATTAATTTAGAAAAATTTCAAGTCCCAGCAACAATTATGTATCTAATCATGGGCTGGATGATTATCTTTTCTTATGATAGCATCTCATCACTTTTACCTAAACCTGGACTAATATTATTAGTATTAGGTGGAGTAGCATATACAATAGGAGCAGTATTATACGGAATCGGCTCTAAAAAGCGATATTTTCACTCAATATTCCACTTTTTCGTATTATTAGGATCAACACTTCAATTCTTTAGTATTTTACTTTATACAATTTAAGAGAAAACAACACGTTTTCTCTTTTTTTTCACAAAATAATGGTATAATACAAGTATAGATAGGAGGGATATCGTGGCCTATATTGAATTTAAAAACGTAAACAAATTCTATGGTGAAAAAGAGTCATTAGTAAAAGCACTAAATGATACATCTTTTTCCATAGAAAAAGGGGAGTTGGTCGTTATACTAGGACCATCTGGAGCTGGTAAAACAACAGCCTTAAATATTTTAGGAGGAATGGATAAGCCAACATCTGGAGAAGTATTAATTGACGGCAAAGATATCGCAAAATACTCCAATAAACAATTAATTAAATACCGTAGAAATGATATTGGATTTGTGTTTCAGTTCTACAACTTAGTTCAAAATCTTACAGCCTTAGAAAATGTAGAATTAGCAACAGAAATCTGTAAAAAACACTTATCACCAACAAGAACTTTAAAAGCAGTAGGATTAGAAAAACGTCTAAAAAACTTTCCAGCACAATTATCCGGTGGAGAACAGCAACGTGTAGCAATAGCTAGAGCGGTAGCCAAAAGTCCCAAAATTCTACTTGCAGATGAACCAACTGGAGCTTTAGATGATGAAACAGGAAAACAAATATTAAAAGTATTAGAAAAATTATCTAGAGAAGATAAAATGACCGTAATTATTATTACTCACAACAGTGCGATTGCTCCAATTGCAGACAAAATTATTAGATTTAAAAATGGGAAAGCAGAGTCTACAACCATAAATGAGCATCCGCAAAAAGTAGAGGATATCAACTGGTAATGAAAAAATTATTAAAAGAAACCATTGTCTGCATGGTAAAAACTAGTAAAAGATTTCTATCCATTCTAATAATTGTATTGTTAGGTGTAGGATTTTTTGCTGGAATAAGAGCGGTCTCACCAGATATGGAAAAGACATTAGACAGTTATTATGATGAAACAAACACCTATGATATTATGATTACTTCTAATTATGGGATAAGTGATGCCATACTAAATCAATTAGAAGAAGAGTATGATATAGAAGGAACATATAACTTTGATGCCATTACTACAAAAAAAGATGATTATGCAACTAAGATTTTATCTTATGATAAAAATGACAAATTAAATCAACCAAAATTAATAAAAGGAAAAATGCCAGAACAAGAAAATGAGGTTGTCGTAGATAACGATTATAAAGACATCATTAAAATAGGAGACGAAATTACTATTGACTCTCCATTAGTAAAAGAGAAAACTCTAACAGTAACTGGTTATGTAGAAAGTCCATTGTATATTTCAACAGAAAGAGATTCTACAAATTTACTATCAGGTACTATTGATTACTATTTATATATGCCAATAGAAAATATTGTTAGTCCAGAAAAAACAACAGCCTATATAAAACTAAATACAACAGAAAGCAGATTTACAAAAGACTATGAAAAAGAAATAAAAAAAGAAAAGAAAAAAATTCGTCAAGAATTAAAAGATGAAAAATTAGAAGGACAAACTTGGTATATATTAGACATCAATCCCAATACTGGATTTTATCAATATAAACAAGATACAGAAAGAATTGATAACGTAGCCAAAGTATTCCCATTAGTATTCTTTATTGTTGCAGTACTAATTTGTTTAACCACTATGACTAGAATGGTAGAGGAAGAAAGAAGTCAAATAGGAACATTAAAATCATTGGGATATAAAGACTCTGCAATTATGTTTAAATATGTACTTTATGCATCTCTTGCTACTATTATCGGAGGAATGATTGGCGTCTTAATTGGTTATCGATTATTGCCAGATATTGTTTTTGAAATGTATAAAAACATGTATCGAATTGGAGACATTAAATTAAGTTACTATTCATCCCTAACATTCCAAGGAATGATGATTGCCTTACTTTGTACATTAGGAGCAACAATCTATACTTGCAGAAAAACATTAAAAGAATCTCCTGCCAATCTATTACGACCAGTAGCACCAGCTCCAGGTAAAAGAGTATTATTAGAAAAAATACCATGTATTTGGAATCGCCTATCTTTCTCTTATAAAGTAACAGTACGTAATGTCTTCCGCTATAAAAAGAGATTTCTAATGACAATTATCGGTATTGCTGGATGTACTGGATTAATACTTGCTGGATTTGGTTTAAAAGACTGTATAGTAAAGATGGTTCCACATCAATATGAAGATATATTTAACTATCAAGTAAAAATCACGCTAGATAAAAATCAAACAAAAGATACAATTAATAAAATTAAAGAAAATAAAAAAGTAAAAGATCTATTACAAATACAAGAAGAAAGCATTACATTAGATAATAAAGACACAAATCAATCTATAACATTAATTGTTCCAAAGGATAATATAGATGGCTTTATCAAATTACAAGATAGAAAATCAAAAGAAAAGTATCAATTAAAAGATGGTGTTATTGTAACAGAAAAACTAGCCAATCTTTTAGATTTGGAAAAGGGCGATACACTAAAATTTACAGGAACAGATACTTATACTGAAAAAGTATCTAATATTACTGAGAACTATCTATTTCATTATATTTATTTACCAAAAGAAGAATATAAAGGAACAACCTATAATACAATTTTATTAAAAACGAAAAATATGACCGAAAAACAAGAAAAATATTTTGCTAATGAATTAAAAGAAATTAGAGGAGTATCTAACATTACATTTACATCAGCAACTAGACATGTTTTTGATGATACAATGGATAGTTTTGCTTATGTTTCATTAATATTAATTATATCTGCCGGTGCCCTAGCTTTTGTGGTTTTATACAACTTATCTAGTATAAATATTAGTGAACGACGCAGAGAATTAGCAACCATCAAAGTATTAGGATTTTATGATAAAGAAGTATATCAATACATCAATAGAGAAAATACGATTCTTACTGTAATTGGAATTTTATTAGGTCTTGGAGTAGGAAATATTTTAACAATGTATATTATTAAAACTTGTGAATTAGACATGTTAATGTTTGATCCAACAATCGCTCCACTAAGTTACTTATATGCAATTTTAATTACTGCAGCTTTTGCAATTTTAGTAAATATTATTTTATATTTTTCACTAAAGAAGATTGATATGATTGAATCCTTAAAAAGTGTAGAATAAAGACTGAAAAATCTATTCAGTCTTTTTTCTTTTTCTCTTTAAAAAAACTCACTTTTGATATATAATGATTAAGATAGGAGAGATGATATGGCAACATTATCAAAAAAAGAACTAAAATTAATGGATGAATATTTCCGTGTATTAAATTATATATCTGTAGGGCAATTATATTTATTAGATAATCCCTTATTAAAAAGACCACTAACAAGTAATGATGTAAAGCCAAATGTGGTTGGTCATTGGGGAACGGCTCCAGGTCAAAATTTTATATATATGCATCTAAATAGAATTATTAAGAAATTTAATTTAAAAATGTTATATATCGCTGGACCGGGTCATGGCGGAGAAGCAATGATTGCAAATAATTATGTAGATGGTACCTATACAAAATTTTATCCTAATATTACAGAAGATGAAGTAGGATTAAAACGACTTTTTAAACAGTTTAGCTTTCCTGGGGGAGTATCTTCTCATGTAGCACCAGAAACACCAGGATCTATTCACGAGGGTGGAGAATTAGGATATAGTCTTGCTCATGCTGCCGGTGCTGCCTTAGATAATAAAGGATTAATCGTAGCTTGTGTCATTGGTGACGGAGAAGCAGAAACAGGACCACTTGCTACTTCTTGGAATATTAATAAATTTTTAAATCCAGAAACTGATGGTTATGTTTTACCAATTCTTCATAGAAATGGTTTTAAAATATCAAATCCTACAGTTTTTGGAAGAATGACAATAGATGAAATGGAAGATTTCTTCTATGGGCATGGTTGGAAACCATACTTTGTAACCGGAACAGACCCTATGAAATTACATGAAGAAATGGCCAAAACGTTAGATAAAATTGTAAAAGAAATAGAAACAATCAAAGGTAGACCAAGTCCAGAACATGAATGGCCAATGCTAGTATTAACGACACCAAAAGGATGGACAGGTCCAAAAGAAATCGATGGAAAACAAATTGAAGGAAGTTTTAGAGCTCATCAAGTACCAGTAACAATAACAAGGGATAATCCGATGAATTTACCACTATTAGAAAAATGGTTAAGAAGTTATCATCCAGAAGAATTATTTGATGAAAATGGCAAAGTAAAAAAAGAAATTAAAAGCCTAGCCCCAACTCCATCGAAATGTATGGGAAAAAGTGAATATGCTAACGGAGGAACTCTATTAAAAGAAATAATTACTCCAAATTGGTTAAATTATACGATAGAAGTCCCATTCCCTGGTAGTGTAGAAAAACAAGATATGACAGAATTAAGTAACTACATTAGAGATTTATTTGTTTTAAATAAAGAAAACAAAAATTTCCGTATCTTTGGCCCAGATGAAGCACTATCTAACCGACTAAATCATATCTTTGAAAAAGAAAATAGAACTTGGAATGGTAAAATATATAAAACAGATGAATTTTTATCTCCAACAGGAAGAGTTATGGACTCTTATCTTTCAGAACATGTTTGTGAAGGAATGTTAGAAGGATATTTATTAACTGGAAGATATGGAATGATTCATAGTTATGAAGCTTTTATCAGAATTGTCGATTCTATGATTTCCCAACATGCAAAATGGTTAAAGGTAACAAAAGAAATTCCATGGCGTGCACCTATTGCTTCTTTAAATATTTTATTAACATCTCATGTCTTTCAACAAGATCATAATGGTTATACTCACCAAGATCCAGGATTTTTAAACCATCTAGCAACAAAAAAAGCAGATATTATAAGAATCTATTTACCACCAGATACCAATTGTTTACTATCTTGCTTTGACCACTGTATAAAAACCAAAAATAAAATTAATGCTATTGTTGCCAGCAAACATCCACGCCCTCAATGGTTAACGAAAGAACAAGCCCAAAAGCACTGTGCTAAAGGAATTGGTATTTGGGATTTTGCCAGTAATGATAATGGCAAACCAGATATTATCATGGCTTGCTGCGGAGAGACTCCAACGCTAGAAACGATGGCTGCCGTAGATATTTTAAGAAGTTGTGTTAAAGATATTAAAATAAGAGTCATTAACGTTGTCGACTTAATGACGCTAGCACCAAGAATAAAACATCCTCATGGCTTAACCGAAGAAGAATACGATAGACTATTTACAAAAAACACCCCAATTATTTTCAACTTCCATGGCTATCCATCTTTAATAGAGCAATTAACTTATCGCAGGGCAAACAGAAATATGTATATTCATGGTTATCAAGAAGAAGGAACTATCACTACAACATTTGATATTAGAGTTCAAAATGAAATAGATCGTTTCCATTTAGTTATTGATGCTTTATTACATATTCCAAGATATCAAAAAACATCAAAAGTATTAATTGATTGGTGTAACGATATGTTAAAACAACATAAAGTATATATTAGACAACACGGAGAAGACTTACCATATATTAAAAATTGGAGATGGAAATAAAGGTATAAAATTTCTTCCTAGATGCATAATAAAAATGTAAAAAAAATGTTACAGTTCAGATAGAACATGACAAAAATTAGGTAGGACTATCAAGTTCTATCTATTTTTATGCCAAAACTGTTT
>CALVSS010000051.1 GCA_944359095.1 uncultured Bacilli bacterium
TGCTCATACCTTTCGTGGATATAACCTTAAACTATTAAATTTTTTTGTTGCGTACTTTCGTGTGTCTGGACATAAACCCCATCATCATTTTTTAAAATAACTTGTGTATGTTCATTAGAAGTATTAGTAAGACTTACTCGATAATAATTATCATCTTTATATGCAACCTCTACATCATAATGATAAACATCATCATTATTAACTAACTCTAAAGATCCTTCCACATAATATGCTTTAGCATTATCAATCTTCTTTCCAAAATCTCGTACTACATCTTCCTCACTATACTTTCCACATCCCGTAAAAAGAAAAATAGAAAAAAAGAATAGTAACAATATTTTTTTCATATTTCACCTCCCATAATATTTCTAATACAATTTATGAAAGACTACTAATTTTATGCAAAAAAAAGGATAGTTTTCACTATCCTAATAATTAATCAAGAATTCTTACATTTACTTTCTTTGTCTTTGGAGTATAAGTAAGTCTTAAATCAGATCTCTCGATATGAACTTCTACCTCATATTCTCCTTCTGTATAACCATCTAAATCTACATAAGCAACTATAGAAGAAGGATCAAGTTTATCGATAAGGTCTGAACTACCACTAACAGATACTGTAACAGAAGTATCTTCAGCAGATAATGCCTGAACAGATAAACCATTACCTAAATTTCTAAATTCAATGGTATTAACAGTAAAGTCTTTAGTAGTAGAGTTAGCAACCTTAACATCAACAGTAATTGTCTTTTCACTAATTTCTGTAATGCCCTTTGGTTTCTTAAGAGTAACCGTAAATTTCTTATCACTTTCTAATCCTTTAACATCAATTTCAACTTCTAACTCTTCAATAGCATCAATGGCTGCTTGTTGACCATAGACAGTAACAGTAGAAACATTAGTAGTAATAGATTCAATAGACTTACCAAATGCCAATTTACCAGATGGAACAACCTTAACTGGAATTTGTTTACTTGGAGAAGTAATTGTAAGCTTAGCATCAACAGTAGAAGGAACAATTTCTACATCTACTCTATTACCTTCTTCATCATAAGCAGCTAAAGGAACATCTTTCAAAGTAATTTCTCCAGCTTTAGGATTAGATAACTCATCAACATCAACCAAGGCACGTACTGTAGCAACTTGATCAAGCTTATATTGAGCACCCTTAATAATAACATTAGAACGATCTAGTTCGACATCATCAATATATAATTTACTATCTAAATCATCTTGATGTAAAATATCAACAGTTAAACTCTTAGTGGCACTAACCTTTTCATAAATAGTAACAGTTACTTCAGAAGGATCCAAACGATAATCCAAAGATTTTAATCTTTGTGAATAATTTAATGTAACTTTATGATTACCAGGCTTTAAGCCAGTAAGATCAACAGTAACACCTTTAGATGGAGCCTGTTTAGCTAAGAAAATATGTCTTCTCTGTCCAATTAAAGTAATATCAACTGTTTTTGGTAAACCTTCAACAACATATAATTCTTCATTATAAACAGCAGTTACCGGCTCATCATATAAAACTTCAGCATATTGATCTATCATAACATTTGATTCTTGGTCAATAATAACAAAAACACCAAAAGCCAAAATTAAACTAACAATAATTAAAGTAGACTTTTTACCAGCAATACGATCTAAACTTTTTGCATTGTCTTTAACAAAGCCTGCAATTTTCAACATAAACTTTGTTATGGGAGTAATTAACCATTTATCAAAGAATGATACAATATGATATAAGAATTTTTTTATACTTCTACTTATTCTCTTCATATATCTCTTCCTCATCTATTTCATCTTCATCATTAAATTCAACATCTTGTTTAGGGCGAAGTTCATCGATTAACATCATACGAACATCATCCAAAGTCAAGTTATATAGCAATTCTCCCTTTAATGCTATAGAAACTCGACCAGTTTCCTCAGAAACAACAATACAAATAGCATCAGTCTCTTCAGATAATCCCAAAGCAGCTCTATGTCTAGTACCTAACCTACGATTAATCTTTGGACTACTACTAGTTGGAAAAACAGCTCCAGCACAAGTAATTCTATCTCCTTGAATAATGACACCACCATCATGAAGTGGATTTCCTTCATAGAAAATAGCAATCAATAAATCACTAGATAAATCTGCATAAATCTTTTTAGCTTTTTCAATATAATTTCCTAAGCTGATATCACGTTCTAAAACAATTAATGCACCTATACGTTCTTTTCTCATATAATCAACAGCATTAACAATTTCATAAACTAAATGTTCACGTTCATCAACAGTTAAAGTTTTATGTCTACCTAGTAATTGACTACGACCCAATTGTTCCAAAATAGTTCTAATTTCTGGTTGAAAAATAACAATCAAAGCAATTGGTCCCCATTGTATAACATAATCAAGTAAAACAGCAATTGTTGTAAATCCAAGCCAATCACTAACTAAACTTAAAATAATTACGAATACAACACCCTTAAAAATTAAAGAAAGTTTAATATTATTTTTAATATTTTTTAAAATAAAGTAAAATATAACCCAAACAAGACATATATCACCGATTTTTCTCAGTATCGATATAATATCAGTAACTGTTATAGTCATCTAATCCCTCCATAACCTATATAAGTATACAAAAATTAACAAAATTAGTAAAGTTATTATTTCTGAACAGTATTGGAAATAGCATCATTATTATCATTCTTAGGTGTTTGTTCTAACTGAACAGAAGAAGAAACAGAAGCAACGCTACTTGGATCAACCACACTACTATCATTTGCATCTGAAGGTAATAAATGAACATGTGCATACATTTCTTTTTGCTTTTTCTCTAATTCCTTTTGCTTTAATGTAGCCTCAGCTAAATATCCAATACAAGCCATAATACCAATAACAGATATAACAACAACTACAATATATAAAGGTCCTGATAAAATATCACGAAAGAAAGAAATAATTGAATCCAATTTATCACCCCTATCTTCATTATTAATGATAACATTTTTCACAATAAATAACAACCTAAATTAAAATTAATTAATAAAAAAACTCAATTAAAAATTGAGAATAATTCAATAAAATGGTGCCGATTAAAGGACTTGAACCTTCGACCTCCGCATTACGAATGCGCTGCTCTACCAACTGAGCTAAATCGGCAAATAAAAAAGATACAAAATTATTGTATCACTTTTTTTACATAATTAAAACATTTTTATTTAGCTTCAATATGATTAAATAAAATTCCAATATTAATTAGTCCAGAAATTCCAACTAAGCTATAAATAATTCTACTAAATAAAGAACCTGCCCCAAAAATAGTATCCACTAAATTGAAGTCTAAAACTCCAATAAGTCCCCAATTAATAGCTCCAATAATTGTAACGACTAATAATATTTTTTGTAATGTTTCCATAACATCCCTCCTATCTATAGAATAACCAAGATAGGAAAAAATATACCAATTATTTTTTCTTCTTCCAACTCTTGCTTTTTCTAAGCACCTTACCATCAACAACAGAAGATGAAGAAAGATGAGACATATAAAAGTCAGGTAATGTATAACTAGAAATAGAATATTGATTAGATAACTGATCTAAAAAGTCATAACTTCCATCACCATAGCAAGAAAGATTTCCTTTAGCAGTTAAGTAAATCAAGTCCATAACCAAACCGTTAAAAACACGAACATTATTATCTTCCAAAGTAAGATTTCTACCATAATCAGAAAATCCCGAATGTAAAATATCAGAATCATCACGATCTCCAGTTTGATGAAAACGAATATGATGACCATTTTCATAATACATAGATAAAACATCTTGTGAAATTGGATGATGATATTGATCATTAGAAAATAAAATATCGGTACCAGTATTAATATTTTTATCAATAAATTCTTCTAAATTAGATTTTACATTCTCTTTAGCAAATTGAGGTAATAAAAATGAATTAAAAAACTCATTATACTTTTCAAAAGCCTGAACAATAGCATCAGAATATACCAAACCATTTGTTACCATAGAAAGATGATAAATAGGTAATTTTTCAGAAATAATTTTTTGAACAGTATAAACAATAGCATCTTCATTTAAGGTAGGTTCACCACCAGAAAAAAGAAGTTGATCAACTGCTTTATACTGATTACGCTTCTGATCTAAAAACAAATCAATATATTCTACTGGAATATC
The DNA here is from genome assembly GCA_944359095.1 of uncultured Bacilli bacterium. Lineage (GTDB taxonomy): Bacteria > Bacillota_I > Bacilli_A > RF39 > UBA660 > Faecimonas. The sequence goes on from CALVSS010000051.1 coordinate 4,192, forward strand.
CATAGCTTGACTAGCACCACGCATACAAAAATTCTCACAAACCTGATTACATCTTCTAGTAACTTCAATACCAAGATTAGCATAATAAGACTGCATAAAATTCCCCCTAAATTCTTCTTACCGCAATAACATAAGTTCCACTACCACGAGTCCAAGCAGCAACATCACTTTGTATAACACCTTGAACAGGATTAGTAGCATGAATCATTTGACCATTTCCAACATAAATAGCTGAATGTGTTGGAACACCAGCACTATATCCCCAAATTAAAATATCACCAGGTTGCACACTATCATAACTAACAGGAACCCCATCATACATCTGTGTAGAACTACTCCTACTTATAAAAATACCCATTTGACTATATAAATATTGAACAAATCCACTACAGTCAAATCCCATAGGACTATTTCCACCAGCCAAATAAGGACTTCCAATAAGAGAATAAGCAAGTTGCACAATTCCATCTACATTAACTATAGATGCATAATCATTTTGATATTGATTATCAACAACAGTAGGAACAGAAACACGATTTTGAACGTTATCAACAACCGAAACCTGATAACTAGTAAGTGCCTCATTTCCATATTTATCAACAGCTTTAACCTTTACTTCATAAGTACCTGGAACATTAGAATCAACATTACTTTCCACAGTATAATAATTAGTATCTACCTCTTCATTAACAATTTCATTTTGTTGATACTCAATTTCACCATCAACCCGATCATAAACCGAAGATAAATTACTCAACATATCAAAAGAATCTCCTACATTTAAAGAAACACTTTCTTCTTTAATTTCAATCTTTGGAGCAACAGTATCTTTTACCTCAACTTGAATAGGGACATCTTTAACAACATTATCCTTCTCTATCTCAACAATAATTTCCTGTTTACCAACTTTATTCGTATCCACATCTTGTATAATAGAAACAATATCTCCATCAATAGAATCAACTAAAGTACGAATATCATAATTAGGACTACCATATTCAATCATCGCAGCCTTAGAAACAGAAACATCAATACTTAAATAAATTTTATAATATTGATAAAAATATAAAAAAATAAAACTTATAAGAAAAAATATAAAAACCATCCCAATTTTTCGTATCGACGGTATATTTTCTAATTTCATAAATAATCTCCCCCTGAGATAGAGTGTATTATACCATAAATGGAAAACTTTGTCAAAAATCATCACCTATTTATAAATTAACCAAGAAACTAAATAATATACAAAATAAAAAAAATAAAAGGAAAAATCCTCTTATTATAAATACTTCTTTAAATCTTTTTGAGCATCTTTTTGAAACTTTAAAAAATCTTTTGCTAACTTCAAATCATCTTTATCAATATCATCACTAGCATTCTCTACTCTTTTTTTCATTTCAATTTCTCCCATAGATAACCCTTGAATTAATAAATCAGCAATACTAGAATCACTATTATCATTAAGAACCTCTTTAAAAATTCCCATGGAAGACATCATCTTAGTAAAATTTCCTTCTTGCTCGGGTTTTAAATCTTTAGCTAATAAAGATTCTTTAGCACTTTGTTCAAAAGAAGAATATTCTTTAAAAATAGATTCTACAACTCCTGTAATTTTATTATCTTTACCTTTTAAATTTTCTAATAACTTTTCTGTAGAATATCTTCCCATAGATGCATCTTTATAAATTTTTTCAATTAATTCACACTGTCTATTCATAATTTCACCTCACTAGTAGTATGAAAAAATTTAATTATTTTATACTACTTTTTTTAGAGGAAAAACTGCTGGCCCTTTAATCACAGTACCATCTAATAAAAAACGAGAACCATGACAAGGACAATCCCATGTTTTATCATAATAATTATATACTAAATGACATTTTAAATGTGGACACAATAAACAAATTTTATACTTTTTATGTTCCTTATCTTCGTATAATATATAACGTAGACCATTAATAGTAAGATAAGAAGGATTTCTATGACAAAAAGAATCAATATATACTTTCATATAATGAAAAGTTCCTAAAAAAGAATTAGTAAATAACACAAAATTATTTCTATTAGGATCAAATAAAGAGTAATAAGGATTAGCTTTTCCCAAAATGGAATCAGAAATTATTTTACCAGCCAAAAAGCCATTCGTCATTCCCCAACCACGATAAGCACTTCCTAAATATAAGTGATGATCTATTTTACCAATAAAAGGTAACAAATCATTACTCACAATATCTTGATTATCCCAAGTAAATTCCGGAGTTTTGCCAAAAAACTTTTTAAACTGTTTCCTACTATCTTCATAATGCTTTCCGAAATCAATTTCATTAGTTAATCTATGACTACCAGAACCATATAATAAATAATCATGATAAAAACGAATGGAATGCAAATCAGAATCTACATTGATTGCTGTAAAATTAGAAGAATGAGGAAATTTACAAGCATTAACATATTCCCTTTTCACATAAGTTTTAAGTGGAAACATATTAGGCAATAAGAAAAAAGGATAATGACAACTAACAACAACGTCTTTAGCATAATATATTCCTTGATTTGATTGAAGCAAATAATAACCATTCACTTTTATAATATCAACCACAACTGTATTTTGATAAATAGAAATATTAGAAGAAAAGCTACGACATAATCCGGATAAAAACTTTAAAGGATGAAAAACATAAGAATCTTTAATACCAAAACCATCCTTAACTCTAGAGTCTCGAATAGCAAATGTAGAAGCACCAAAAGATTCTAATATTTCCTTTTCCAACTGAATCTTATATCTATTTTTCTCATCAACACAAAAAAGAACAGAAGGAACGGTCTCTAAATCACAAGTAATTTTTTCTTTTTTGATAGCCTGTAAAATCAATTTGATTGCATCTTTTTGAGACAAATAATACTTTTTAGCTTTATCTTTTAACCTCTGATAAATATCTCCTTGCAAATAAGTTATTTTAGCACTAGACCTACTAGTAACACCACTTCCAATTTTATCTCGATCAAAAAGTGCAATTTTAAGATTAGAATCCTTCAAATGATAAGCCGTAGAAACACCAGTAATTCCAGCACCAATAATAATAACGTCAAAAACATCTTTAGTATATTGACTTTGATTAATAAAAGAAAAATCTTCTTTCCAAAACATAAAAATCACCACTAATAGACTACCCAAAAAATAAAATACCATACAAAAAAAGATATTATTTAAAATATCTTTTCTGAAAATAATCATATAGTTGATTACACTTTTCTTTATCCATATCTGGTTTATCCTCATAAGGATAAGGAATTCCTAATTTGATATATTTTTCACGTCCTAATCTATGAAAAGGAAGAAAATCCACTCTTTCAATATTATGAATATGTTGCAAATACTGAACTAAACTGTCCATATATTCATAAGTATCATTAATACCAGGAACAATAACTTGGCGAATCCAAATTTTTTTATTCATTCGATTACAAACATCGATAAATTTTTCTACCTCACCCATCTTAGTCCCCGTAATATTATAATAACCTTCTGGTGTAGTATATTTCACATCTAAAAGAATTAAATCCATATAAGGTAAAATCTTCTCATAATCTCCAAGACCAACACCAGAAGTATCTAAAGCAATATGAATATTATCAAGTTTTAATAATTTAGAAGTTTCAATAATAAACTCACTATGTAATAAAGGTTCACCACCAGAAAAAGTAACACCACCACTTTTTTTAAAATAAGGTTCACAGCGTTTAATTTTCTTTACTAATTCTTCTGGCGTATAATTTTCCTCTCTTTTTTTCCACATCTCTGGATTATGGCAATATTTGCAACGCAATTTGCAACCATTAAAGAATACGACACAGCGAATTCCAGGTCCATCTACAAGACCAAAAGTTTCAATTGAATCAATACTAGCTTTCATACCTACATTTTCTCGTGGAATGTTCTAGCAATAACTTCTTCCTGTTGCTTTCT
>CALVSS010000052.1 GCA_944359095.1 uncultured Bacilli bacterium
CAAATGGTTCACATACTTATCGATATAGTAGTTGTGCAAGAGGAGAAAACACTTGTGCTTATGGATGTGATTCTTGCTATAATTCTTGTCTTACTGGATCACCTAGTGTTTGTCAAGGTGGTTACGTTAATGGAAGTGCTTATAGTTGTTGTAAAAGCTCTATTACTCAATATTTATGGAGATATATAAACCGTTATGATACTGGTACTTGTTGGGGAGGACCAACAATTTGTTGTGCGGCAGATACAGGTGGTACATTTAAATGTTATAGAACTGGTGGTACACGCCAATATTGTACATCTTGGGGTACTTGTTATAATCGTGTTTGGAGTAATTGCGCATATACGATAAATACATGTCGTGGTGGATATTATAATTGTAATTGTAGTAGTTGTCATACTGGTCACAATACGTGTGAAGCAGGATGGTGGTTTTAATGAGAAAAATAATTCCTTCCTTTTTATTACTTATTGGTTTTATATTGATTGTCATCGGCTTGTTTTATAATTGTTTGCCAAAGGGTGATAAGCCTGTTCAGCTTAAAGATTATGATGATAGTTGTATTCGTTTAGAAAAATTGGAAAATTTTCATATTATATCGAATATTGTTGAAGATAAAAATTTAGTTGTTTTTCTTAAATCAAATAGTAGTTATGCTAAATATATTACTGTAGAGATTAATTATTATGATTCTTTGGGAAAAGTAATAAAAAAAGATGAAAGTGGTGCTCTTGTTCTTTCTATGGGAAATTACTATTTTGAATTTTCTTTGCCCAAATTAAATAATAAACTACCTGGAAATATTGAAATTTCATTTTTTGAAGATGATATACCTGAATCTATCAGTTCTACCCAATCTTTTGATTTATCATATGATTATACAGTTGAACCATTTAATTCTGATAATAATAATTTAAATTTATCTATTACTAATCATGGATTTTATGTTTCGGTTTTTAAAGGTCAATATGTCTTATTAAAAGAAAATAAAATAGTTGAAACTGGTGTTGTTAATTTAGATAACTTTTTAGTTAATGAAACGCGGTTATATGATGATCGTGTGTCTATTAAAATTCAGAGTGATGTTGATTATGATTTTATTGTTTATCCAATTGATTATAAATAAATTTAAGTGTATAGAGGAGTGTAAATTATGAAAAATAAGAATTTAATTTGGATATTTGTTACTGTGTTTTTAGTTATTGTTATTATTGTTTTATCTGTTTTACTATTTATGTCTAAGGGAAAGGAAGAAGTATTATATCCAGAATATAATAATAATTTAATTCATATTAATCAACCAGATAATGTTACTAGCTATGCAAATATTCTTTATGATAATTACGTTGCTTTATTTTCTAGTTATAATATTTCTAATTTAAAACAGGCTAATGTTATATTTACTTTTTATGATTCAAAGAATCGTGTTGTTAGCAAAGAAAAATTAACAAATATTGCTAGAAAAGATGGTAAGACTTTCTTTATGGCGGAAATCCCTGATTTAGGTGATAAGTATGCTGGAAATATTGATATTGATATTACTTTAGATAAATCTAATTATAATGAAGTTGTAGATTTATCAAAAATTACTTATGAAGAAACTCATAATATTTTAGAAAATAATAATTTGTCTATTAATATTCAAGGAGTTAATAATACAGGATCTAATCTTAAAAATTTGAGTGGTAATATTATATTAACTAAAGATGATAAAATTGTTGATCAAGCATATTTTAATATTGAAGGGGCTTTGGCTGGTGCAACATTTACTACTAATTATGAATTTCCTGCAGAAATTATTGGTGATAGACTTGAAGCAGTAGATTTTGATAAGATTTATGTATATTTTATTGATGCTACTGTTGCTTAATTAGAACTCTATAAGAGTTCTTTTTTTTGAAATATTTAGACTTTTTTCCATTTCTATGGTATATTATCTATGCAAATTATTTGGGGTGTTTTTATGGAATGGAAAATTGGTAATGTTACTATAAAAAATCAAGTTGTGCTTGCTCCTATGGCTGGTATATGTAATTCTGCTTTTAGGAGAATTTGTAAAGAAATGGGTTGTGGTCTTATTTATGCAGAGATGGTTAGTGATAAAGCTATTACTTTTCAGAATCCAAAGACTTTAGATATGTTATATATGACTGAGGAAGAGCGCCCTTTGACGCAACAGATTTTTGGTAGTGATAAAGAATCTTTTGTAGAGGCTGCTAAATATATTTATCAAGTTATGAGGCCTGATATTATTGATATTAATATGGGGTGTCCTGTACCTAAAGTTGCTCTTAGAGCACAAGCAGGTTCTGCTTTATTAAAAAATCCTGATAAAATTTATGAAATAGTTAAAGCTGTTGTTCAAGCTGTTCCTATTCCTGTTACTGTTAAAATTCGAAGTGGTTGGGATCAGAATCATATTAATGCTGTAGAAGTTGCTAAAATCATTGAAAAAGCCGGTGCTTCTGCTATTTGTGTTCACCCTCGAACAAGAAGCCAAGGATATAGTGGAAAAGCTGATTGGAGTATTATTAAGGCTGTGAAAGAGGCTGTTTCTATTCCAGTTATTGGAAACGGGGATATTAAGACACCAGAAGATGCTAAAAGAATGTTAGATGAGACTCATTGTGATGCTATTATGATTGGTAGAGGAGTATTAGGTAATCCTTGGTTGATAGCAAATACTATATCTTATTTAGATACTGGTAGTTATGATAATACTATTTCTATAAATGATAAAATTTCTATGATTTTACATCATTTGGATTATTTACAAAGTTTAAAAAGTGAACATATTGCAGCCTTAGAAATCAGAAATCATATTGGATGGTATTTAAAAGGAGTTCCTGGTGGTACAATTATTAAAAATAAAATCTATCAAACTTCTAATATTCGTGATATAATTTCTATATTAAATACATTTAAGGAGGAATTCAATGGCAAAAAATAAAAAAATAGAAGAGGCTTCTATTGTTGATGAAGAAGAAAAAGTTGAAAAGAAAAAAACTAGGACAAAAGTACATAAAGTTTCTAAGAAAGAACATGTTGAAAAAGCATTTTTTGTACAGAGATTTGCAGCTTTCATTATAGATATTTTTATTATATCTATGATTGCTTCTATTCTTGCTTATCCATTTTTGGATATGGAGTCTATTCAAAAATTAAATGAGTCTAGTACTGAGGTTGTAAATGATTATATGTCTCAAGATATTTCTATGGATGATTATGTTTCTGAAAGTGTTAGTATTAGTTATGAAATGGCTAAGAAACAAGGAGTGCTTTCTTTGATTACTATCTTTTTAAATATTTTATATTTTGTTGTTTTTCAGTTAAAAAACAATGGACAAACTTTGGGTAAACAATTATTAAAAATTAAAGTAGTTAGTAATGATGACTCTGAACTTACTACAAATCAATTAATTTTTAGATCTTTAATTATTAATTCTATTCTTATTGATATGGTAAGTTTTGCTATGTTGTTGTTTGCTAGTAGAGATGTTTATTTCTATGGAGCTGGATTCCTTGGTATGGTTCAATTTGGTATTATAGTTATTAGTGGATTTATGATTATGGGAAAAACCCATAGAGGTATTCATGATTTGGTTGCACATACTGATGTTGTTAGAAGTGATGTTGTAAAGGAGATGGAAACATGCGAGAATTAAGTGAACAAGAAGTTGTTAGAAGAGAAAAGTTAAAGAATATTAAGAATCCTTATCCTGATCATTATGAGGTAAATTATACTCTTAAGGATGCTAAAAACTTAGAAGATGGTGTTACTGGTGTTAGAGTTGCTGGTCGTATTATTTTAATGCGTAAAATGGGTAAAATGAGTTTCTTAACTATTGGAGATATTGAAGGTAAGATACAAGTTTCTGTTAAATTAGATATGGTTGGTGAAGAAGCTTATAAAGACTTTAAAGCTAACTATGATATTGGAGACTTTATTGGTGTTGAAGGAGAAACATTTACTACTCATACTGGTGAAAAGACGGTTCGTGCTAGTAGTATTCAGTTTTTAGGTAAAGCCTTAAAACCATTACCTGAAAAATTTCATGGTGTTGAAGATGTTGAAACAATTTATCGTGAAAGATATCTTGATTTAATTATGAATGATGAGTCTAAAAAGAAATTTTTATTCAGAAGTCGTTTTATTCGTGAACTTAGAAATTATTTAGATGATGCTGGATATATTGAAATTGAAACTCCTATTTTAAATAATAAAGCTAGTGGAGCAGCTGCTAAACCTTTTATTACTCATCATAATGCTTTAGATATAGATTTGTATTTAAGAATAGCACCTGAGACTTATTTAAAACGTGCTGTTGTTGGTGGATATACTAAGGTTTTTGAAATAGCTAGATGTTTTAGAAATGAGGGAATTGATGCTACTCATTTACAAGATTTTACTATGATAGAAGGATATGCTGCTTATTATAATTATAAAGATAATATGAAGTTTTTAAGAGAAATGCTTCAATCAATTATTATGAAATTATTTGGTACTTTAGTTATTACTGTTGGTGATAAAGAAGTAGATTTAAGTGGTGAGTGGGAAGCTGTTAGTTTTCGTGATTTAATTTTACGTTATAGTAATATAGATATTAAAGTTTATGATACTAAAGAAAAGTTATTAGAAAAAATTAAAGAAGATAAAATTGAAATAGATAGTGAGACTCCACTTGAAAATTTAGGATATGGTAATTTAGTTGATCAATTATATAAGAAAGTTGCTAGACCTCAAATTGTTAATCCTATCTTTTTAACAGAGCATCCAATTAGTTTGAGTCCACTTGCTCGTGCTAATGATGATGATCCTACTATTACTGATCGTTTTCAATTAGTTATTAATGGTGCAGAAATTATTAATGCTTATTCTGAACTTGTTGATCCTTTAGAACAAGCTCGAAGATTGGAAGAACAAGCTAGATTAAAGGCACAAGGTGATGAAGAAGCTATGCCAATGGATTATGATTATATTTCTGCTATGGAATGTGGTATGCCTCCAATTAGTGGATGGGGTATGGGAATCGATCGTGTTGTTCAATTATTAACAAATTCTCAAAATATTAAAGATGTTATTTTATTCCCATTAATGAAACCTGTAAATGATAATGGAGAAGATATGTAATTTATCTTCTTTTTTTTCACTAAAATTTCATAAAAAAAAATTGTAAATGCTTGTAAATTATTATTGATATCAGTATAATGATAATGGGAGGTTAATTATGAAGAAACATAATACATTTAAAGTCGTTCTTATTACATTATTAGTATTAATGTTACTTACTTGGATTTTACCAGCTGCTTATTATTCAGGTAGTTACGTTGATCAAGGACGCGTGCAAATGGGACTATTTGATTTATTCAGTTATCCTATGACTGCTATTTCATATTTTGGTTATATTGCTGCTTATGTTTTAGTAGTTGGTGGATTTTACGGTGTATTAAATAAAATTGGTGCTTATCGTAAATTATTGGATAAATTAGTCGCTTGCTTTAAAGGTAAAGAAGTAGTGGTTTTATCTATCATGATGGTACTTATTGCTCTTCTTACATCAATTTGTGGTTTACAATTAGGTTTAATTATTTTCTATCCAATGTTAGTATCTCTTATCTTACTTATGGGATATGATAAAATTGTTGCTGCCCTAGTTATAGTTGGTTCTACGATGATTGGTATGTTAGGTACTACTTATGGATATAATAATACTGGAATTATTCCTAGTATTTTAGGAAATAAGTTTACTGATGAAATGTTAACTAAAGGTATTTTATTATTCTTAGGAATGGTATTATTAATCTTTAACACAATTTGGTATGTTAAGAAACAAAAAGTTACTAATAAGAAAGAAACTAAAAAAGTTGCTGTTAAAGAAACAAAGAAAAATGCTAAAAATGCAAAAACTAAATCTTCTAAAGATACAAAAGCAGCTAAAAAAGAAGATAGTGTTGTTGTAGTAAAGACTCCAGAAGATGAATCTTTGGTTCCTACTGCTAGCGATAAAAAACATGTTGTTTGGCCATTAGCTATTATTTTAGTTTTAGTATTTATCGTTTTAGTATTAGCATTTATTTCTTGGTATGGTGCTTTTGGTACTGATGCAATGAATAATGCCAATACAGCAGTTACTGAATTTGAAGTATTCGGATTTGCTTTATTTGGTAAGTTATTAGGAACTGTTAATGCTTTTGGATCATGGTCATTAATCGATTTCGTAACTGTTATTTTATCAGCTATGTTCATTTTAACTTTAATTTACAAAGTTAAATTTGATGATGTTATTGATGGCTTTGCTAAAGGTGTTAAACGTGCTTTAGCTCCAGCTATGATTACAGTATTACTTTATACTATTTTAGTAATTACTACATATCATCCATTCCAATTAGTAATTTATAAAGCAATCTTAGGAATTACTGATGGATTTAATGTATTTACTACATTTGTAGTAGCATTATTATCAGGATTATTTAATGTTGATCCTGCATATGCTTTCCAAAGTTCTTTACCATATTTATCTAGTATTGTTACTAACGCAGATAATTATCCAATTATTAGTGTTGTATATCAAGCAGCTTATGGATTAGTTATGTTAGTTGCTCCTACTAGTTTAATCTTAATGGGTATGTTATCTTACTTAAAGATTTCATATGGAAAATGGATTAAGACTATTTGGAAATTATTATTAGAATTATTAGTTGTATTATTAATCGTATTTACAATATTAATTTTAATGTAGTAATTTGAGCCGAAAGGCTCTTTTTTTGTCTATTTTTTGGGTACTGTATTTCTTGAAAGAAATTCTAGTTATTTTTACAATAAATATAGGAGATGATTTCATGTTTTCAAAATTTACAGAAGATGCTCAAAAAATTTTAATTATGGCAAAAAAAGAAATGCAAGAATTAAAACATCCTTATGTTAGTAGTGAACATTTATTGTTATCTATTTTGCATTATGCTAATAAAGATTTTTTGGATTTTTTAAATACTTATCATTTAAACTATGATGATTTTAAGAAAAAATTAATAGAGGTAATTGGTATTGGAACAAAAGAGAGTGATTGGTTTTTATATACTCCTTTGTTAAAAAAGATTATTGAAAATGCTATTTTAGATAGTAAAGATGATTCTTCGGATGTTACGGTTGAGAGACTTTTTATTGCTTTATTAGAAGAAGGAGAAGGAGTTGCTAATAGGGTAATGATGAGTATGAATATTGATTTAGATTCTTTATATGATCAGTTTTGTGTGAAGTTTATTCATGAGAGAGGAGATAGGCAGGTTAAATTAGCAATTGATGAATTTGCTGATGATTTTACAGAAGATGCTAAAAAAGGATATTTTGATCCTGTCATTGGTAGAGATAATGAGATTTGTCAGATGATTGAAATATTGTTACGTAGGAAGAAGAATAATCCTTTATTAATTGGTGATGCTGGAGTAGGGAAAACGGCTTTAGTAGAGGAATTAGCAAGAAGAATTGTATTGGGTATTGTACCTAATGAATTAAAGAATATGAGAGTTCTTAGTGTATCTATTTCTTCTTTAGTAGCTGGTACTAAATATCGTGGAGAGTTTGAAGATAGGATTAATAAAATTATTCAAGAATTAGAAGGTGTTTCTAATATTATTCTTTTCCTTGATGAAATTCATACGATTATTGGTGCAGGTGGTGCAGAAGGAGCCATTGATGCTTCTAATATTTTAAAACCTTATCTTGCTAGAGGAAAAATTAAAGTCATAGGAGCAACGACAAAAGCAGAATATATGAAATATTTAGAAAATGATAAAGCTTTTGATAGAAGATTTCAAAAAATTATTGTGGAAGAAGCTAGTATGGAGCAAGTTCGAAATATTTTACTTCATTTAAAAGATATTTATGAAAACTATCATGGAATTGTTTTGTCTCCAGAAATTTTGTATGCTATAGCAGATTTATCAGATCGTTATATTCCGTTAGGAAAACAGCCAGATAAAGCTATTGATTTACTTGATCAAGCTTGTTCTAGAGTGGTTAGTACTACTTCTGTTGCTGATAAAAAATTTCAAGAGTTGCAACTTGAATTAACAAATTTAGTAGAAGAAAAAAATCAATTA
>CALVSS010000053.1 GCA_944359095.1 uncultured Bacilli bacterium
GTTAGTTCGAATCTAACCGAGGCAGCCATTATTATATGATCTGTTAGCTCAGTAGGTAGAGCATTTGACTTTTAATCAAAGGGTCATGAGTTCGAATCTCATACAGATCACCAGTTGCCTGAGTGGCGGAATTGGTAGACGCACAGGACTTAAAATCCTGCGAGATTCAACCCTCGTGCCGGTTCAAGTCCGGCCTTAGGCACCATTTTAATAATTACTCATTAGTTTCTGATGAGTTTTTTTATAAACTATGTTCTAGATTTTTAAAAAGTGTTGACATAGTGAAAATGTTTTGTTATAATCATTTTGTCGTCTGAAAAAGACGTATTCGGAGGAATACCCAAGTCTGGTTGAAGGGACCGGTCTTGAAAACCGGGAGGTCGTGCGAGCGGCGCAGGGGTTCGAATCCCTTTTCCTCCGCCATATATCGCGGGATGGAGCAGTTCGGTAGCTCGTTGGGCTCATAACCCAAAGGTCGGAGGTTCAAATCCTTCTCCCGCAACCATTTGGTCTCATGGTGCAGCTGGTTAACACGTCTGCCTGTCACGCAGAAGATCGCGGGTTCGAGTCCCGTTGAGACCGCCAGATGGCTTCATAGCTCAGTCGGTAGAGCAAGGGACTGAAAATCCCTGTGTCGCTGGTTCGATTCCCGCTGGAGCCACCATTTTGTTAGTTATGTATTTTATATAAATTTGGTACGTGACATGCGCTCGTAGCTCAGTTGGATAGAGTGTTTGGCTACGAACCAAAAGGTCATGGGTTCGAATCCCTTCGAGCGCACCATAATCGGGAAGTGGCTCAATTTGGTAGAGCACTTGGTTTGGGACCAAGGGGTTGCAGGTTCAAATCCTGTCTTCCCGACCATTTGTATTTAAGCGTTTATTAACGCTTTTTTTTATATTTTTTCGTATAACATAAATATGTGTTCTTTTTTTATTTCAAATCCGGTACCATGATCATAAGTTTTCCCTTTTTTAATCCCTTTTTTAATCCCTTTTTTATGTATTCCTACCTTAAAGCATATTTTTATTATTCCTTTTGAAAGTAGATTTAAAAATTTATTTAAATCTTTTATTTTGTAAAATTCTATATTAGTATATTTAAATTCTACTTCTTTGTAGGTGTATCTTTTTTGTGCTGTTATATAGGCTAAATATTTCATTTTTTTCTTAATTTTTTCTTGAATGCTAGAAAAATCCCAAAAGCAGTCATTGTCTATTAAATTAAAATTTAGGTCATATATTTCTAAGATTATTTTTTTATTTTTATAATTAATATTTAATTTCATATAATAATTGTTTATTTTTTTGAATTTGTTTCCCGTAATTCTTGCATAAAACTTTTTAGAATTTTTTAACGTATTGTCTTTTTTACCATATTTTTCTTTTAAAATATTAGTTTGAAATATATATTTTCCATCTGGAGAGCTACTAAATAAAGTAATGTATGGCCTACTATAATATTCGATGCTTGTTTTAATTTCTATTCCTTTATAATCTGCTACAGGAAAATTTTCTCTTTCTTTTCCTAATAAGGTTTCAAATGTTAATCCTACATTACCGTTTCCGTGGGAAGTTGATTTAACCCAACCCAAATTTTTTATTTCATTAAATTTTTCTTTTAATTCTTGAAAATTTTCTTTCAATTTATTTCACCTCAATGTATTATTCTAAATTTTATTGTTTTTTCTTTTTTATTTAATATAATTTTTTTTCTATCATATATTTTGTTAGGTGATCTTTTTGAAAAAAATTATATTTTTTTTCATACTATTTTTTTTATTTTTTCCAATAACCGTTTTAGCGGATACTTCTAAATCAAGTATTGTTATGGATTTAGATAGTGGTAGAGTTTTATATGAGAATAATTCAAATACTAAGCGGTTAATTGCTTCTACAACAAAAATAATGACGGCTATTTTGGCTATTGAAGATGGTAGTTTGAATAGAACTGTAGTTGTTGGTGATGAAATTTTATCAATGTATGGTACTAATATTTATATTGAAGTTGGGGAAAAAATTAAGCTTAGAGATTTATTATATGGATTACTTTTACGTAGTGGTAATGATGCGGCAGTTGTGATTGCTAAAGAAGTAGGAGGAAGTGAAGAAAAATTTGTTAATTTAATGAATAAAAAAGCAAAAGAGATTGGTATGGTGAATACTCATTTTCAAAATCCTCATGGTTTGGATGAAGTAACTGAAAATTATTCAACTGCTTATGATATGGCTTTACTTTCTCAATATGCTTATAAAAATAATACTTATAGAAATATAACTTCAACCAGCAAATATGAAGTTTCAACTGGGAAAAAAACATATTTGTGGTATAATCGTAATCAATTATTGTCGACCTATGAGTATTGTACTGGTGGAAAAAATGGTTATACTCCTAGGGCTGGTAAAACATTGGTTTCTACAGCTTCTAAGGATGGACTAAATTTAACTATTGTTAGTTTATCTGATGGTGATAGTTATCATAATCATCGCTTATTATATGATGAAATTTTTTCGAAATATAGTAAATATAAGATTGTTGATAAGAATCATTTTAATATTGATAAACAATTTGTTGATAAGGATGTTTATTTGAAAAATTCATTTTATTATCCTTTGAGGAAAGATGAAATTGAAAATATAAAGACTGTAGTTCATTTTATGTCACAATCTTCTTCTGATAAGGTCGGAAATGTAGAAATTTTTAAAAATGATAAAAAAATAGGTACTCTTCCTATTTATGAACGAAAAAAAAAGAAAGAAAATTTTTCTTTCTTAAAGTGGCTTAAATCATTATTTTGAAGATAATCTAAAGAAGTTTATACTTGGTCTACAAAATAATCTAAAACCATTATCTGTTGTACCAATTCCACTGGATATAAATAGTTTTGAATTTGGTAATTCGTAAAATTTGTTTATATACTTTTCAGCACCATCTTTTTTTATTATTCCTCCTATATATGGGATGTTTATTTGGCCATTATGTGAATGTCCAGCTAAGAATAAATCTGTGCTATATTTTTTATTTATTTCATCTACATTGTCTGGTTCATGTAATAGGGTTATTGTATAGATATTACTGTTGTGGGTTGGATTTGAAAAATATTCATAGCCTTTATCGATATCTATATTTTTTGTTATACTGCTATTTAGTCCAATTAATAAAATTGGTTGATTACTGTTCTTATAAATTAGATCATAAGAATTATTTAATATAGTAAAATTGCTTTGATTCATAATGGTAGTAAATTTTTCGTTATCTTGTTCTCCCATGATTGCATATTTTCCAATAGTTGAATTAATTTTTTTTAATTGGTAAATTAATTTTTCTTGTTCTTTTGATTTTAAATTGTAGTTTTTATTGATTAAGTCACCAGTGAAAACTACTAAATCTGGGTTTCTATCATTAATTAAGGAGACTAGTTTTTTTATATCTTGTAAAAAGATAGTGGAACCATAATGGATATCAGAAATTTGAATTATTTTTAGTCCGTTAAAACTTTCTGGTATTTTTTCATTGATAATTCGTTCTTCATTTACTGAAATTAATTTTGATGATATATAGGTTGTATATAAATAAAATATTATAGTTACTATGATAAGTACTGTAATTATTTTTAAACTTGTTAAAACTATTTCTTTTCGTATTTTTCTATTTTGTTCTTTTATTATTTCTTTTTGGATTTCTTCATTTTTTTCGCTTCTTGTTATCATATTATCACCACTATTATAGTTTATCATATATTTTTATAAAATGAAAATAGGGTATATTTTTTTTATTTTAAATTTTGGTTTTCTTTTCTTAATTATTTATGTTAAAATTGGTTTGGTGATTAAAATGAAATATGATGTTGTAATTATTGGAGCTGGCCCTGCAGGGTTATTTGCAGCTTATGAATTGATAACAAAAAATAATAAATTAAAAATTGCTGTGTTAGAAAAAGGACAAAAAGCAAAAACTCGTTTTTGCCCTATGAATAAGTATGGTACTAAATGTGCTAATTGTAATCCTTGCCGTATTTTATCAGGATATGGTGGTGCAGGTACTTTTTCTGATGGAAAGTTAAATTTTATTCCAAAAATTGGAAAAAGTGATTTATTTAAATATATGAGTGAGAGCGAGGCTTATCAGTTGATAGATGATACTGAAGCAATATTTACAAAGTTTGGTATGGATAGTGACGTTTATCCAAGTAATATGGATGAAGCATTAAAAATTAAGCATGATGTTGCAATACAAGGTGCTAGATTATTACTTATTCGTCAAAAACATTTAGGCAGTGATCATCTACCAGAATATATTGATAATTTATGTAATTTTTTAGAAGAACATGGTATTGTTTTATATGAGAATGCTAATGTTACTGATATTGTAGCTGGTGATGGTGGATATACCGTTTTATATAATGATAAAAGTCTTGAAGCAAAAAAGGTGATTGTTGCTCCTGGTCGAACAGGTGCAAAATGGGTTCAAGAATTAGCTGATAAGTATGATATTCCTTATTTATCTCAAAGTATTGAGATTGGTGTTCGTGTTGAGGTTAGAAAAGAAATTTTAGAGTCTATTACCAATATTATATATGATCCTACTATTTTTATTCATACTGATACTTATGGTGATGAAATTCGTACTTTTTGTACTAATCCTGGTGGATTTGTTGCTAAAGAAAATTATTATGGTTACATTTGTGTTAATGGTCATGCTTTGAAAGATAAAAAATCTAATAATAGTAATTTTGCTTTTATTAGTCGTGTTCATTTAACAGAACCTGTTACTAATACTAGGCTTTATGGTGAATCAATTGCAAGAATTGCTAATGTATTGGGGGATTCTAAACCTATTATTCAGTCTTTAAAAGATTTACGCAATGGTAGAAGATCAACTTGGCATCGCATTAATCAAGGCTTTGTTGAACCAACATTAAAAGATTGTGTTGCTGGGGACTTAGCTTTAGTTTTGCCTCATCGTATTATTACAAACATATTAGAAGGATTAAAAAAGTTAGATAAAATTATTCCTGGTGTAAATAATGATGAAACTTTACTTTATGGCCCTGAAATTAAATTTTTTAGTAATGAAATTGAAACTACTAATCATTTTAAGTTAAAAAATCATGATATTTATTTTATTGGTGATGGTGCTGGGAAATCTGGAAATATTGTTACAGCAGCTGCTACTGGTATTGTTGCAGCAAGGGATATATTAGGAATGGGGAATAATAAATGAAAAAATTAATTTTTGGATTGTTCATTTTGACCCTTTTGTTAACAGGGTGTGGAATTAAAGAAGATTTGCTTGGTATTTCATATGATGGTAAGGGACATGAAATTTCGTTAAAACAATATGATACTGATAATCCAGTTGTTGCAATGTATATTGAAAAATATGGTTCAATTGTTATAGAGTTATATCCTGACTATGCTCCCAATACAGTTAATAATTTTATTTCACTAGTTCAGTCTGGATTTTATGATAATAATTCGTTTCATCGATTAGTACCTGGGTTTGTTTTGCAAGGTGGAGATCCTAATGGTACGGGTACTGGTGGCCCTGGATATACAATTCAAGGAGAATTTAGTGAAAATGGAATTGAAAACAATTTAAAACATACTAAATGGGTTGTTTCTATGGCAAGAAGTAGTGATTATGATTCTGCTGGAAGTCAATTTTTTATCATGTTAGATGATGAAGATAGCCTTGATGGTCAGTATGCGGCTTTTGGAAAAGTTATTGATGGCAAGAAAAATATTGAGAAAATAGTTCGAAATGAGGGTGTCTCTGATCCTTCTACTGGAAAACTTACTCATAACTTAATTATAAAAAAGGCAGTTGTCGATTTAAAAAAGTATGAATTTAAAGAAGTTAAGAAGATTAGTGAGAGCTAATCTTTTTTAGTGACTTTTTTAACTTCTTATGTTAATATATTCTGCAAGTAGGTGATTTTATGGATGTAATTTCTTTAACGCAAAATCAATTTCGAAGGCTTACTCCTTTTTCTTTAGAAAGAGGTGTACTTAATACAGAAGGTCAAATTTATTATTTAGATAAGGGCGATTGGCAATATGTTAATAAAGATTTATTGTTTAAAAAGCCATATGTTTTAGAAGAATATGTTTTAGCTAATAAATTAGTTACGATAAATAACTTGAACTCTAATGTGGTTTTTAATACTTTAGAGGAACTAGTTTTTCCTAAATATTTGGTGGCTATTGATGGTGTTATTCAGGGCTTTTCTTTAGAAAATAAGAGAAATACTTCTAATTTAGGAATTATTTTAAATTCCAAAGTAGTTCCTATGAAAGATAAGTTATTACTTTTGAAAAAAGTAGGTATTTTGTTAAGCAAGGTACACGATTTACAGAAAAATCATGTTTCTTTTGTATTTGGTGATTTACATCCATATAATTTTTTAGTTGATAAGGATAAGAATATTTTTGCTATTGATTTGGATAGTGCTTATTTTGGTACTAGGGTTGCCATTCCTTCTTATTATTTATCAACAAATAAATATATTCCTAAGATGCCTAATAAATATTTTTTTAATCAAAAAGGGTTTAGTTTTCCTGATCTTAATAGTGATTTGTTTTGCTATAATATGATGTTAATAAATACAATAGCTAATAAAAATATGAATTCTGTTTCTGTGGAAAATTATTTTGAGTATCTTTCTTATTTAAGTTCCATGGGATTTTCTAATGAATTATTACAGTCTTTCGAAAATATATATACGTCATCTGATAATGCCAATCCGGTAGATTTATTAGCGACAATCCCAATGAATAGAGTTTATGAATCTGGATATACAGTTTTTGAGAAGAAAAAAGAGTGGGGAATAATTTGATTAATACTTGAAAAAGTTGTTTATTTTCGTTATAATATTTTTTAGATGCGTTGATACTGAGGAGTAAAAATACGAAAACTTTAGAGAGGTTATGGTTGGTGAAAATAACTGTTTGAATATTTTGAAGGTAGCAGTGGAGTTGAATTTCTGAAATTTTAGTAAGTTATTCCGTTTCATCACGTTATGATGTTAAGGTAGAATTTTAATTCTATAAAATAAGGTGGTACCACGAGCTTTCGTCCTTTGGATGAAGGCTTTTTTGTTTAGGGGTGATAATATGTTTTTTATTGGTGATTATGTACGAGTCCTTGGCTTGGGTTATTGTGTTAATTATTTGTAAAAGAAAGGTGATATTATGTTAGATAAAAAATATAATCATATTGAAGTTGAAAAAAATAAATATGAAGAGTGGAAGAGTAAGGGCTATTTTAAAGCTGACAGTAAAAGTAGTAAGGTTCCTTTTTGCATTGTTATTCCTCCTCCTAATGTAACAGGAAAATTGCATTTGGGACATGCTTGGGATACTACTCTTCAAGATATATTAATTCGTTATAAGAGAATGCAAGGTTATGATGCTTTATGGGTTCCTGGTATGGATCATGCTGGTATTGCAACTCAAGCAAAAGTTGATAAGAGACTTCGAGAAATGGGAATTAATCCACGAGCTATTTCACGTGAAGAATGGTTGAAGCATGCGTGGAATTGGAAAGATGAATATGCTAATACAATCCATAAGCAATGGGCTAAATTAGGGCTTAGTCTTGATTATTCAAAGGAACGTTTTACTTTGGATAAGGGACTTAATGATGCTGTAAATTATGTGTTTGTTAAACTTTATGAAAAGGGTCTTATTTATCGTGGAGAGAGAATTATTAATTGGGATCCTGTTCAAATGACTGCTCTTTCTAATGAAGAAGTTATTTATAAAGAAGATAAAGGTGCTTTTTATCATATTAAATATTATATTTCTGGTACTAATGATTATTTAGATGTTGCAACTACTAGACCTGAGACATTATTTGGTGATACGGCTGTTGCTGTTAATCCTGGTGATGAAAGATATAAACATTTAATAGGTAAATCAGTTATTTTACCAATCGTTAATAAGGAAATTCCAATTGTTGGTGATATGCATGCTGATCCCGAATTTGGTACTGGTGTTGTAAAAATTACACCTGCTCATGATCCTAATGATTATGA
>CALVSS010000054.1 GCA_944359095.1 uncultured Bacilli bacterium
GGAGATTTAGCCCAAAAAGTTCAAGTATCTACCTTCCATAGTTTTGGCTTAAAATTATTAAGAGAAAACTATCAAAAATTAGGATATGATAGAAATTTTGTCATTATGGATAGTGATGATTCACTAACTGTAGTAAAAAAAATTATCAAAGATTTAGGTTATGATCCTAAAATATATAACCCAAGAGCGATAAGAAATAAAATCAGTGGCTGCAAAAACGAAATGATGACACCAGAGATGTATGAAAGATATGCTGTAAGTGATTACGAAAAAGTAATGCACAAAGTATATGAAAAATATGAAGAAAAACTAAAGAAAAATAACTCTGTAGATTTCGATGATTTATTATTATTACCCATAAAATTATTTAAAGAAAATCCTAGTGTTTTACAAAATTATCAAGAACTTTATAAATATATTTTAATTGATGAGTATCAAGATACCAACGAAGCTCAATATATTTTATCTAAAATGATTAGTGCCAAATATAGAAAAATCACTTGTGTAGGAGATGACTCTCAAAGTATTTATAGTTTCCGAGGAGCAAACTATAAAAACATCTTAAATTTTGAAAAAGATTATAAAGATGCTAAAACGATTCTTCTAGAAGAAAATTATCGATCAACAAGTACCATTCTAGATGCCGCTAACCAGGTAATTAAAAACAATACTCAAAGAAAAGATAAAAATTTATGGACTTCACGTGGTAAAGGAGAAAAAATAAAATATTACAGAGCTTACAATGAACGAGATGAAGCTCAGTATGTAATAAGAAAAATAAAAGAACTTAGAAAGAAAGATGTAGAGTATAAAGATATTGCAGTCTTATATAGAACTAATGCACAGTCACGTGTTCTAGAAGAAGAAATGTTAAAAGAAAATATGCCATATCGAGTAATAGGCAGTTTCTATTTCTATTCAAGGAAAGAAATAAAAGATTTAATTGCATATTTAAGACTAATTCATAATTCCAAAGATAATGTCAGTCTATTAAGAGTAATTAACACTCCAAAAAGAGGAATTGGTCTAAAGACAATAGAAACCTTAACTGCGAAAGCTGACGCTGAAGGGACTAGTATTTATGAAGCAATTTCTTCTGGAAAAGAATTAGAATTTAAAAATATGATTGAAAAGTTAAAATCGATTGCTGAAGAACTAACTTTAACAGAGTTAATTGATAAGGTATTAGATGCATCAGGAATGAGACAAGAATTAGAAAGTGAAAAAACACTAGAATCCGAAGTAAGACTTGAAAACTTAGAGGAATTTAAATCTATTACAAAGTCTTTTGAAGAAAGAGAAGGACTAGTTTCACTAGAAGATTTCTTACTAGAAATTAGTTTAATTAGTGATGTAGAAGAGTATAAAGATGATCCAAACAGAGTAAGTTTAATGACAGTTCATTCCGTAAAAGGACTAGAATTTAGTCATGTCTTTGTAGTAGGTATGGAAGAAGGAATCTTCCCACATATGAATTCACTGATGGAAACAAGTGAACTAGAAGAAGAAAGAAGACTTTGTTATGTTGCTATCACAAGAGCAAAAGATGATTTATACTTAGTAAATGCCAGAAGAAGAACTCTATTTGGTAGAGAGCAAGTAAATCCCGTTAGTAGATTTATTGGTGAAATTAACAAAGATTTAATTGAGACAAACGTTAAAGAAGAAATAAAACAACAAGAACAAGCACCAAAAGTAGAAATGGAGGAGATGTTTAGAAAAGAAGATGTAGATTACCAAGTGGGAGACTACGTTTATCATGAAACTTTTGGAACAGGACGTATAGTAGAAGTAACCAACACCCTAGTAAGTGTTGCATTTAAACACCCACACGGAATTAAAAAGTTAATGAAAAATCATAAAAAATTATCTAAAGTTTAATAATAAACGGAAAGGAATCATATGAAAAAGACTTTACTTATTTTAGCAGCAGGAATGGGAAGCAGATATGGAGGATTAAAACAAATAGAAAAAATAGGCCCAAGTGGAGAGTTTATCATTGACTATTCCATTTATGATGCTAAAAGAGCCGGATTTACCAAAGTAGTTTTTATAATAAAGAAAGAAAACTATGAATTATTTAAAGAAACAGTAGGAAAGAGAGTAGAAAAACAAATGGAGACCGATTATGTCTTTCAGAATAATGATAATGTCAAAGAAGAATATAAAAAATTATTACAAGATAGAACAAAGCCTCTAGGAACAGCCCATGCTATACTATGTGCAAAAGACAAAATAAAAGAACCATTTGCCATTATTAATGCCGATGATTTCTATGGCTATGATGCCTTTCAAAAAGCAGCAGAGTATTTAGAACATAAAGAGGAAAAACATTATGGACTAATTGCCTATCATTTAGGGAACACTTTAACAACGAATGGTTCAGCAAAAAGAGGAATTTGTGAGTTTAATCAAGATAAAGAATTAATAGGATTAGTTGAAAGCAAAGTAACCCTAAAAGGACAAGAAGTAGAAGTAGAGCCATTAGAACAAGAAGGAAAATGGACAACCAGTAGAGAAACTCTTGTTTCTATGAATTTTCTATTATTTACACCAGATTTATTTCAAGAACTAGAAGAAAGATTTCCTAAATTTTTAAATAAAAATAAAAATAATTTAGATACCTGTGAATTTTTAATACCATCAGTATTAAACGATTTAGTAAAAGAGAAAAAAATAACTATAGATATTTTAGAAACAACAGCTACTTGGCATGGCGTTACTTATAAAGAAGATAAAGAGTTAGTAGTAAATGCCATTAATAAATTAATAGAAGAAAAAGTATATCCAAAAAATCTATGGGTTGAATAATATTTATTAATACATAACAATATGATATAATAATAGTGATAACTTAGTTATCAAAAATAAATTTAAGGAGAAAAAATGAACGAAAAATTAGAATTATATCCAAAAATGTTTACTTGGTTATTTATAGGTTTATTAATCACATTTGCCAGTGGTTATGCATTATCATTAAATCCAGTAATGATGACTAATTTACTTGCTTTTGGAGCAATTCCTATCTTTGTAATTGAACTTGTAATAGCTTTTGTTTTAAGTATTAGAATCGCTAAAATGGAACCAATGACAATGAAAATATTATATGTAATTTACTGTATATTAACAGGAATTACCTTCTCAGTATTATTTGTTGCATATGAAATATCATCAATGATGAGTGTTTTCATTATAACAGCAATCATCTTTGGATTATTAGCTTTATATGGTTACAAGACAAAAAAAGATTTAACAAAACTAGGAACAATAATTACAATTGCTCTATTAGGTGTAATTATAGGAAGTCTATTAAATGTACTAATATTTAAAAGTAGTGGATTTGATATGACTTTAACATTATTAGGAGTATTTATCTTCGTAGGATATATAGCTTATGATGTAAATAAAGTAAAACAACTGGTATTATATATTGGCGAAGATAAAGCAGCAGTCTATGGAGCTTTTAGCCTATACCTAGACTTTATTAACCTATTTATCAGACTATTACAATTTTTTGGAAAAAGAAATGATTAGAATCTAAACATTCTAATCTTTTTTTGTAAAGAATTGTAAAAAAAGAAAATTATATGAAAAGAAACAGTAAAAATAATGATATCCTAATAATAGGAAAAGAGGCGTGGTAGAATGGTTTGTAAACAGTGTCAAACAGAAAATGAAACAGGAAGTAAATTTTGTAAAAACTGTGGAGCTCCACTACAACCAGTAAAGTCAGAATTTAAAAAACTAGTAACTAAAAAAACAAGTCCTATTTTAATGATCAGTGCCATATTACTAGTATTTGCTATTCTATTTATAGGAAGAGAATATCCTAAATTAAAACCAACAACAGTAACACTAGATAATTATAATTTAACTATTCCAGGAATTTATAAACCAGAAAAAAAGAAGAATGTAATTACAATTACTTCAGACCAATTTGACTCAAATGAATATATGCTTATCCAACTATATCCAGATAATTATCAAAATGTAATAAATAATTTTAATTCCTTAAAATATTTTAATAAAACAGTAACAGAAGTAAATAATAAAGGTTCTTGGACTTATGTAAAATATAAAACAGATAATTATCTAGGCATAGTAGCTGTAACCAAAGCAAAGGATAACAAGGTATTTTGGATACAATCTATTGCTGCATCTTATAAACGAGGAGAAGAACTAGTAGAAAAAATGATTCCTATTATAGAAGACGCTTTAAAAAAATAAAAAAGGAAGAAGAAACTTTCTTTTTTTTCTGTAAAAATGGTATACTAGAAATGGTGATATTATGAAAGAAAGAATGGATGAATTAATAAAAATTATTAATGAAGCAGATTACAATTATCATACTTTAGATAATCCAACAATTACAGACCAAGAATATGATAAATATTTAAGAGAATTAATTGAAATAGAAGAAGCACATCCTGATTGGATTAGAGAAGATTCTCCAACCCAACACGCAGGAGGAAAAATAATAGAAGGCTTTGATAAAGTAACCCATAAAATACCAATGATGTCCATCAGTGATGTATTTTCTGAAAGTGAAGTTATAGCTTTTGATGAAAGAATAAGAAAAGAAGGATTTCATCCAGAATACGTATGTGAATTAAAAATTGACGGACTATCTGTTTCTTTATTATATGAAAAAGGAAAACTTGTCCGTGCCGCAACAAGAGGAGACGGAACAGTAGGAGAAGATATTACTCATAATGCTAAAACCATTAAAGTAATCCCTTTAAAATTAAAAGAAGAAGTAGATATTGAAGTACGTGGTGAAATCTTCATGAATAAAAAAACGTTAGAAAAACTAAATGAAGAAAGAAAGAAAAATGGACAACCACTTTTACAAAACTGTCGTAATGCTGCCGCTGGATCTATGAGACAGTTAGATTCCAAAATAGCCGCCCAAAGAAAGCTAGACAATTTTATCTACCATTTACCAAATCCTCTAGATTATGGAATTCATACTCATTACGAAGCAATAGAATATATGAAAAAATTAGGTTTTAAAACAAATCCTAATAATAGATTAGTGAAAAATATTAATGAAGTTTTAGAATATATTTCTGAAAAAGCAAAACAAAGAGATTCTCTTCCTTACGATATTGATGGAATTGTTATCAAAGTAAATAGTATTGATGATCAACAAAAATTAGGATCTACTGCTAAGTATCCAAAATGGTGTACAGCCTATAAATTTCCAGCCAAAGAAGTATTAACCAAATTAACAGATATCATATTTACAGTAGGAAGAACTGGACAAATTACACCCAATGCTGTACTAGAACCTGTAATTGTTGCTGGATCAACTATTTCCAGAGCAACACTTCATAATGAAGACTATGTTAAAGAAAAAGATTTAAAAATAGGAGACATTGTCTCTATAAGAAAAGCAGGAGACGTAATTCCTGAAGTAGTAGAAGTAAAAAAAGAAAGACGTACAGGAAAAGAAAAAGATTTTGAAATGATTAAAAACTGCCCAATGTGTAATACCCCTTTAGTCAAAAAAGAAGGACAAATCGATTACTTTTGTCCAAATAAAAAATGTCCTGCTAGAAACATTGAAAGTCTCATTCATTTCGTATCCCGGGACGCTATGAATATTGATGGGCTTGGTGATAGAATTATGGAAGATTTTTACAACTTCCACTTTATCGCAACAATTCCAGATATCTATGGCTTAAAAGAGCATGAAAAAGATTTAATAAGATTAGAAGGTTATGGAGAAAAATCTGTAACTAACTTATTAAATGCTATTGAAGAAAGTAAGAAAAACTCTTTAGAAAAACTACTCTTTGGTCTTGGAATTCCTCATGTTGGAGCTAAAACTGCAAAAATACTAGCCCAAAAATATAAAACATTACAAAATTTAATGGTTCAAAGTGAAGAAGAATTAACGAAAGTACCAGATATAGGAGATATTATAGCTAAAAGTGTTGTAGAGTTCTTTAGCGACCCAACTCATCGTGCCATCGTAGAAGAATTAATCGATTTAGGACTAAATACAACCTATTTAGGACAAGAAGTTGTAGAAAATGAAGAGTTCAGTGGAAAAAGTTTTGTATTAACAGGAAGTCTAACGATGTTCACAAGAGAAGAAGCTAAAGAAAAAATAGAATCTATGGGTGGTAGAACTGTAGACTCTGTATCGAAAAAAACATCCGTAGTCATTGTAGGAGAAAAACCTGGAAGTAAATATGAAAAAGCCTTAAAACTAGGAATCCCAATTTGGACAGAAGAAGAATTTAAAGATAAATTACAGTAGTTAAACTACTGTTTTTCTTTACAAAATAAGGAAAATATGATATAATAAGCACCATGAATGAAGGGGGTTAAAATGTGGTTGAATAATAAAAATGAAATATATCTTAATATATATGAAAAAGAATTAAAGAAGAGAAAAGAAGAATATGAAAATACTAAATTACAATTTGTATACCAAAAAGTAATATCAGAAGAAGCAGAATTATTAAAAAAATTAGTACCAGATCAAAAAATAGCATATTACTATACAACATATTATTATCTATTAAAGAATGGATATTTATCAGTAAATCATAAATTTGAAACAAGTGTAGAACCAAATGAATTAAGTTATGAATATGGTATTAGTATAACAAATGGGAGTGGCTGTTGTAGAAATATTAGTTTACACTTAAAAAACATATTAAAGTATTTAAAAATAAATAATGTAATAGCAATAGGAACTGCTCCAAAGGCAAGAATCATAAACGCATCAGTAGATAGCAATAGCTCCAAAATAGAAAGTGCTGAAATTGAAAATATCAAATCGAGAGATGTTAAAGATAATCAGCCAACGCATATGGAACTTTTAGATTTAAAAAATTTTATTATATTTGATCCAACTAATTTTAAACTCAGAAAGTTGAAGCCAAATCAAAAATGCGAAAAATATAATTTAATTGACCCAGGAGTAAGAATATATATGGATTTTACAATTAATCCAAATAATATAAAAAGAATATACAAAAATGCAGAAATAGCAGAAGAACAATTATCATATATGCAG
The DNA here is from genome assembly GCA_944359095.1 of uncultured Bacilli bacterium. GTDB lineage: Bacteria > Bacillota_I > Bacilli_A > RF39 > UBA660 > Faecimonas. The sequence continues at coordinate 7,034 of CALVSS010000054.1, forward strand.
CAAGATGGGTACAAAAGAAATGATGTAATGAGCTTTAAAAATCTTGGTGCTAAAATTTGCCTATCAAGAAAAGAAGAATTAGAACAATACCAACAAGATCATCAACCATTATATCAATATGTTAAAGAAGAAACTGTAAAAAGAAGGAATCGATAAAAATGAAGAAAAAAAAGAAAGATTATTATGAAGATGAAAATTATGAAATCAATGATATAGAACTTATAGATCAAAGAAAATCTTCATCAAAAAAGATTACTAATATTATATTTATAATTATTATAGCTTTAGTAATCATGATAGCAACAGATATTGTTTGTGTTGCTAAATATAATAAAGGACCATATTTCGCTGTTAGAACGAATACTTATAATGATGGTGGAACAGAAGTATTTTATGGATTAGGATATAAAGTAATTAAGTATCATCAAAAGCAAGGAAGAAGAGATACCCAAATCGGTTTTTGGAATATGAAATATCAAACAACACCAACTGATATTAATGCCATAGATTTAGCTATAGAGTTTAGAAATAATCCTAAAAAAACTGCCAATAAATTAGCTAAAAAATTTGTAAGGTTAACTGGAGAAATATATAAAATAAAAGATAAAGAGTTAATATTACAATATAAAGATCCAACAGATGCTTATACTCTAAGAATAAAATGTAAAATGGCTGATGAAGAAGATTTTAGTAATTTACAAGAAAAAATGGAAATTACAGTAATAGGAACAATAGAAAACTTCACAATAGCTACAAAAACTACTCCAAATAAAGTAAATATGAGTAATTGCTTTGCAGAATAATAAAATTTTCGACTATGAAAACCATAGTCTTTTTTATTTAGCATTTTCTAACATAAAAAAATATGGTATAACCCGAGTTTGACAGTTTATAATACTTAAAAGCATCGATTTCCTTAGTATTTATAAGTGTTCTCGATGCTTTTTGTTT
>CALVSS010000055.1 GCA_944359095.1 uncultured Bacilli bacterium
AGTTATAATATTATGTTTGAAGGATTAAAGAAGTATATGATGGAGTTAAAGTAGGAAAAGAAAGAAACAAAAGAAAACTACGGTAGCGACTATCGGATGTTAAGCCTGTGGAGAAGTAGGGATACCTAGTCTGTGAAGCAGGAAACTTGGAAGGTGACGACCAAGGCGAATTAAGTTTACTTAATTCTTTTGTTCTGTTAAAATATTTATGCATGATAGAAAGAGGTATACAGATGAATGAATTTATAATGAAAGAAATTGCAAATAATTTAAATATTAGTGAAAAACAAGTAAATGTTGTTTTAACTTTATTAGAAGAGGGGAATACGGTTCCTTTTATTGCTCGTTATCGTAAAGAAGCTACTGGGGCTTTAGATGAAGAAACAATACGTTCTATTAATGAAGTTTATTTATATCAAGTTAATTTATTGAAACGTAAAGAAGATGTTATTCGTTTAATTGATGAAAAAGGTATGCTTACGGATGAATTAAAAGATTCTATTATGAAGTGTACTAAATTAGTTGATGTTGAAGATTTATATCGTCCTTATAAGGAAAAGAAAAAAACGAAAGCTACAGAAGCTATTCGTTTAGGACTTGAACCTTTAGCTAAGATGATGATGAGTTTTCCTACCTCTGGTAGTTTGGAGGCTATGGCTAGTAAATTTGTTAATGATCAAGTAAAAAGTGTTGATGATGCTATTATTGGTGCTAAATATATTATTGCTGAATGGGTTAGTGATAATGCTAGTTATCGTAAGTGGATTCGTAATTACTTTTATAAGAATGGGGTTTTAGTTTCTAAAATAAAAAAAGGAGCAGTTGATGCTAATAAAACTTATGAAATGTATTATGATTATAGTGAAGCTGTTAAGTGGATTAAACCTCATCGTATTTTAGCTATTAATCGTGGTGAAAAAGAAAAAGTTCTTTCTGTTTCTATTGATGTTTCTCGTGATGATATTCTTTCTTATTTAGAGAAGAAACTTATTAAAAATCCTACTAGTTTTGTTGTTAGTAGTATTAAAGAAGCTATTGAAGATAGTTATAAGAGATTAATTGCTCCTTCGATTGAAAGAGAAATTCGAGCTGAACTTTCTTTAAAGGGAGAAGAAGCAGCTATTGATAATTTTGGTAAAAATCTAGAAGCTTTACTTTTAACTCCTCCTATGAAAGAACAAGTAGTTCTTGCTTTTGATCCTGGTTTTGTTAATGGTTGTAAATTGGCAGTTGTAGATAAAAATGGTAAATATTTAGATTCTACTGTTATTAAACCTTTTTTAAATAATAATAGTGAAGAGAGAATTCGCTTGTCTATGGAAGTTGTTGCTCAACTTATTAAGCGTTATCATGTTGATATTATTGCGATTGGTAATGGTACTGCTTCTCGGGAATCCGAAAAGTTTTGTGCAGATATGATTCGTCAATATCATCTTCCTTGTAAATATGTAATTGTATCTGAAGCTGGAGCTTCTATTTATAGTGCTTCACCAATTGCTCAAGAAGAGTTTCCTGATTTAGCCATTGAAAAGCGTAGTGCTGTTAGTATTGGTCGTAGGCTTCAAGATCCTTTAGCAGAACTTGTTAAAATTCCTCCAGAGGGAATTGGTGTTGGCCTTTATCAACATGATGTTAGTGAAAAGAAACTTTCTAGTTCGTTAGATTTCGTTGTTGAAAAATGTGTTAATAGTGTTGGTGTTAATGTTAATACGGCTTCTAGTTCATTACTTAGTTATGTTTCTGGTCTTACAAAAAAGACTTGTCAAAAATTAATTGAATATCGTGAAAAAGTTGGTAAAATTTTATCTCGTAAAGAAATTTTAGATAAAAAACTTTTAAGTGAAAAGACTTATGAACAAGCTATCGGTTTTTTACGTATTTCTGATGGTGACAATCCTTTAGATAAAACAGCCATTCACCCAGAAAGTTATGATATTGCTTTAACCTTGGTTAAAGATTTAGGATATAGTATTCAAGATATTGGTACCAGTCCTTTGATTGATGCTTTAAATCATATTGATATTTCTTCTTATACTAAGAAATTAAATACAGATAGTTATACTTTGGAAGACGTTATTTTATCTTTAAAAAAGCCTAATTTGGATCCTAGAGATGAAATGCCTCAACCATTACTTAGAAGTGATGTTTTAGATATTAAAGATTTAACTATTGGTATGAAATTACAAGGTACTGTTCGTAATGTAGTTGATTTTGGAGCATTTATTGATATTGGTCTTCATAATGATGGACTTGCTCATATTTCTAAATTAACTAATAAATATATTAAACATCCTAGTGAAGTAGTTAGTGTTGGTGATATTGTAGATTGTTATGTTGATGATATTAATTTAGAAAAAGGAAAGGTTAGTTTGAGTTTACTTCCTCGCTAATCTTTTTCTTTGTCTAAAATTTTAATCCACTTATCTTTTCTTTCTATTAACCCTTTTTCTTCCATCTTTTTTAATTCCCTCATTAAATTAGATCTATCTACAAATAAATATTCAGAGATAGCTTTATAAGAAGTGGTTACTTTAAAAATATGATTTTCATTCATTCTTTGTTTTAAAAAATATAATAGTTTTTCTTCTACGCTACGTTTTGATAATAGTTCTATCTTTTCATTTTGTTCCTTGTTATCTAGTATTAATAAGTCGAATAATGTTAATACTAATTTATTATGAAAAGAACAGTTTTTAGGACAATTTTTTAAGATAGTATAATAGTCTATAAAAATTACTTTTGTTTCTTCATTACTTATTATATATATTTCATCTTCAGAATCTTGAAAAAATAAATTAGAAAAAATATCGTTTTCTTTTAAATCTCTCATAATAGTTGTATTACCTTCTTTATCAGTTTTTACAATATTTGCTTTTCCATAAGTAATAAAACCTATTTGTTTTTTTATAGGAGAATAACTTAATATTAATTCTTTATTATAAAATGTTTTTTCTTTGACATTGACACAGTTTGACAAATCTTTTTTAAATTGAGAAATCCTTATTTTATCTAATCCTTTTATCATTTTTTCTACCTTCTTTTTTTTAATTTTAACAAATTTTATTTATTGTTGCAAATGCAACAATAGTTTTTTTGGATTTTAGAGTAGAATAGTTTTTATAGAATAGGAGAAGTTATATGGCAAACGATATTATGATTATTAAAAAGAATGGTAATTTAGAGAAATTTGATCCTTTAAGAGTGAAAAAAGCTGTTATTTCTAGTGCTGAGAGAGTTATGGTTGATTTAACAGATGAGGCTTTGGATAAAATTGTAGATAGAGTTTTGGAGTTATTGCATACGCAAACTAGTCATCCTACAGTAGAACAGGTACATAGTTGTTGTGAGATTGCTTTGGAACAAATTAATCCTTTAGTTGCGAAGAGTTATCGTGAGTATAGGGATTATAAGAAGGATATTGTTCATATTTTGGATAAAGTTTATAAGAGGGCTCAAGCTATTACTTATATTGGTGATAAAGAGTGTTCTAATATGGATAGTGCTTTAGTTACTACTCAAAGATGTTTAATTTATAATAGTTTAAATAAAGAACTTTATAAGAAATTCTTTTTAACTAGTAGTGAGATTGAAGCTTGTAAAGATGGGTATATTTATATTCATGATATGGCTTATCGTAGAGATACGATGAATTGTTGTTTATTTGATATGGGTAATGTTTTAAAAGATGGTTTTGAAATGAGTAATATTTGGTATACAGAACCTAAAAGTTTGCTTACTGCTTTTGCTGTTATGGGGGATGTTATTATTAATACTACAGCTATGCAATATGGGGGATTTACAGTACCTGAAGTAGATACGGTATTAAAGAAGTATGCTAAAAAAAGTTATGATATGTATTATCAAGAATATTTAGATATTAAAGGTAAAGAGTTTGTGGATGAAGCTCGTCGTTATGCTTGGAGGAAAACGATTCGTGAGTGTGAACAGGGATATCAGGGAATTGAATATAAATTAAATACTGTTAGTTCTAGTAGAGGAGATTATCCTTTTGTTACATTTACTTTTGGAGTTGATCCTGATGAATTTGCAGTTATGATTACTAAGACTATGCTTGATGTTCATCGTAAAGGTCAGGGGAAGAAAGGTTATAAAAGGCCTACGTTATTTCCTAAACTTGTCTTTTTATATGATAAAAAGGTTCATGGGAAAGGTGGTGTGCTTAGAGATAGTTTTCTTACGGCTATTAAGTGTAGTGAAAAGACAATGTATCCAGATTATTTATCTTTAAGTGGTGAAGGATATGTTCCAGAAATGTATAAAAAATATGGACGTATTGTTAGTCCTATGGGATGTCGTGCTTTTTTATCTCCTTGGTTTGAACGAGGAGGAATGAATCCTGCAGATAGTAAAGATAAACCTGTTTTTATTGGTAGGTTTAATATAGGAGCCATTTCTCTTCATTTACCAATGATATTAGCTAAGGCTAGAGAAGAACAAAAAGATTTTTATGAAGTTCTTGATTATTATTTAGAGATGATTCGTAAAATTCATATTCGTACTTATCGTTATTTAGCTAAGAGAAAAGCTTCTACTAATCCTCTAGCTTATTGTCAGGGTGGCTTTTATGGTGGGCATTTGCAACCGGATGAATCAATTGAACCTATTATGAAATCTGCTACTGCGTCTTTTGGAATTACAGCTTTAAATGAATTGCAGATGTTATATAATGGTAAAAGTATTGTTGAAGATGGTGCATTTGCTTTAGATGTTATGAAATATATTAATAAGAAAGCTAATGAGTTTAAAGAAGAAGATCATATTTTGTATGCTATTTATGGTACTCCAGCTGAAAATTTATGTGGATTACAAATTAAACAATTTCGCAAAAAATATGGAGTTATTCCTGGCGTTAGTTCTCGTGAATATGTTTCTAATAGTTTTCATTGTGGTGTTTGGGAAGACATTACAGGAATTGAAAAACAGGATTTGGAAGACCGATTTTGGGATTTGTTCCGAGGTGGTCGTATTCAATACGTTCGTTATAATTTGAGTTATAATACTAAGGCTATGCTTACTTATGTTGAGAGAGCTATGGATAAAGGGTTCTATGAGGGAGTTAATTTATCACTTTCTTATTGTAATCATTGTGGTCATGAAGAGTTAGATATGGATGTTTGTCCAAAATGTGGAAGTACCGATCTTACGAAGATTGAGAGAATGAATGGATATTTATCTTATTCTAGAGTTCATGGTGATACTATGTTAAATTCGGCAAAGATGGCTGAGATTTCTGAAAGGAAGTCTATGTAGGAGACTAAGTTTGTTGTTACTGTTAGAGAAGTTTTAGTTCTGGGATGTGGGGAAGATATTAAATTATTTTGTGAAAATTTATATAAACCAAGTTTATATTTTAGTAAAGGGGATATAGATCAGTTGTGAGATATCATAATATTACAAAAGCGGATATGTTAAATGGGGAAGGACTTAGAGTTGTTCTTTGGGTTTCTGGTTGTTCTCACCATTGTCCGGGATGTCAAAATGCTATTACCTGGGATCCTAATGATGGCCTTATTTTTGATGATGCTGCTAAAAAAGAAATTTTTGATGAGTTGGATAAAGATTGGTGTAGTGGCTTGACATTATCAGGGGGAGATCCTTTATTTTTAGACAATAGGGAATCGATTGCTAAATTGGTTTTAGAGGTTAGAGAGAAATTTCCTAATAAGTCTATTTGGCTTTATACTGGGTATACCTATGAAGATTTATTGAGGCAAAAAGAAGAGGATAAAAATTTAAATACTATTTTAAATCATATTGATGTTTTACTTGATGGAAGATTTGTTTTAAAACTTGCAAATATTAAACTTCATTATGTTGGTAGTAGTAATCAGTGTATTATTGATGTTAAGAAGAGTTTAGAATGTGGTAATAAAGTATTATATATTGATAATAGTAATGTATTAGGAGAGGCAGTTGATGAATGAAAGGCTAAAAGCTGGGTTTACTCTTATTTTGAGAGTTACCGAAGATAAGAAAATTAGAGGTGGGTATTTAAAATCTACAGAAAGGGGAATTGTTCCTTGCGAGTTATGTGGAGAGGAAATATTATTTATTTCTAACTATTCTCGTGTTTTAGATAAAATAACAACATCTACTATTTTACAGGTATATTATTCTTATGATGGTTATGTTTCTATGATAGGTATTCCTAAGATTAGTGGGTCTTATGGTGAAGAACAATATCTTGATGTAGTTAGTTTTTCTATTAGTGATACTCTTCCTTGTTGTTTAGAGCAGCTTAATCAAAAATTATGTAGTGAAAAACATAAGATTCATCAAAAAGTATATAAATATTATGGTGATGATAAATTTAATATTGTAAAGAAGGAGAATTAGTTTATGAGAAATAGAGGTTTTGAAGTAGTTAGTAGTTATAAAGATAAAGAAATTCATTTACCAGTTAGGAAGACAGCTCATTCTGCTGGATATGATGTAGAGGCGGCAGAAGACATTATTATTCCTAAATATTATCCTGGTATTAAGCCTACGTTAATTCCTACAGGTTTAAAAGCTTATTGTGGGGAGGATGAGTGTGTTTTATTACTTAATCGTAGTAGTGGACCTAAGAAGGGATTTATTCTTGCTAATAGTGTCGGTTTAGTTGATTCTGACTATTATAATAATCCGGATAACGAAGGACATTTTTACTTTGCTTATTTTAATTGTAGTGATCATGATATCGAGGTTAAAAAAGGGGATGTTATTGGACAGGTTATCTTTCAAAAATTTTTAGTTACTGATGATGATCAAGCTGAAGGAAAACGTCTTGGTGGGTTCGGTTCTACGGATTGAAAAAAATAACAAAAAATTTGTTTTATTAATAAATCGTTTTTAATAAAAATTAAAAAAATTAAAAAAATAAATTATTGTTTTGTTGAAAAATAAGGGAATTCCTTATTTTTTTATTTTATTTTTTTTAAAAATATTTAAAAATGATTTTTTATAATTTTAAAAAATGTCTAATTTTTGTAAATTGTCGTAAATCGAACAAAAAAGTTTTTTTAGGGAAATCTATATATATCAATGGTTTTAAAAAAATGGGTAAATTTTTCCTATTTTTTAATATTGCTTTTTCTAATTTTGTCTCTTACAATGGTTTTAGACAGAAGATGTGGGAGGTAAAAAAATATGGTAGATAATGACATATTAGATGAACTTACTGTTATTAAAAGAAATGGTAAAAAAGTTCCTTTTGATGGAGCAAAAATTGCGCTAGCTATTAAAAAGGGGTTTGATAGTGTAGAAGATGATTATGAGGATGAGGAGGAAAAAAATCGTAAATATTCTTCTTCAGATATTCAAAAAGTTTATCAAGCTGTCTTAAAGAAAATTCAAAAAGATTCAAAAGAGAAAAATAATAAATTTAAGATTGAAGAAATTCAAGATTATATTGAAGGAGAACTTTCTAGTAAAGGTTATGATGATGTTTATCAATCTTTCTCTTCTTATCGTGAAAGAAGAAATCAATCTAGAGAGAGTTTCTTTGGAGATAATAAGACTCATAAATTTTTAAAGTCTTTGGAAAATCTTGGATTAAAGTCTGCCAATGAAGAAGATGCTAAAAGAGAAAATGCTAATATTGATGGCAATAGTCCTATGGGAACTATGCTTCAGTATGGAGCAACAGTTTCTAAGGAATTTGCCAAAGCTTATTTAATGAAAAAAGAATATGCTGAAGCTCATGATAATGGCACTATTCATATTCATGATATGGATTTCTTAGCTATGGGTACTACTACTTGTTGTCAAATTGATTTATCTAAATTATTTAAAAATGGATTTGATACAGGTCATGGTTATATTCGTACTCCACAAGATATTTCTACTTATGGTGCTTTAGCTGCTATTGTTATTCAAGCAAATCAAAATGATCAACATGGTGGTCAAGCTATTCCTGCTTTTGATTATTATATGGCTCCCGGGGTTCTTAAAACATTTAAAAAGCAGTTTAAACAAAC